>CAZMYK010000296.1:0-5535 GCA_964570435.1 uncultured Saprospiraceae bacterium
CCTGCAACCGTTGTATATCTTGGAAGTGGAACCATTGTATCTCCATGACCACCTAGAAGCATCGCCTGAATGTCCTTCGGTGATACTTCTAATTCCATTGCTAAAAAGGCCCTATATCTCGCTGTATCTAGGATACCTGCCATCCCAAAAACCTTACTATCTGGAAGACCTGAGGCTTCCTGGGCAGCATATGTCATTACGTCAAGAGGGTTCGAAACAACAATTATTATTGGATCAGCAGAGTGTTCCATGATTGACTTAGTTACCGATCCTACAATTTTTGCATTAGTAGAAATCAAGTCATCTCTGCTCATGCCAGGCCTTCTTGGTATCCCCGCAGTTATCACAACGATATCAGAATTAGCAGTGTCCTTATAATCCTCCGTTCCTGTGAGTCTTGTACTGTAGAAATCAATGGAGGCTTGTTGAAAGCTATCCAAAGACTTTCCTTTAGCAACATCACCTTTAATATCTAGCAATACTACTTCCCTGACAATATCCTTGTGCGCAAGTACATTTGCAACTGTTGCTCCGACATTTCCGGCTCCTACTACTGTAACTTTACTCATTTTTCTTTAATTATTTTGATGCTGAATTATAACTGCGACAAATGTATTATATATTTTCTAGATATTTAACGAAATGGACGCACTTTAATCTTAACTTATTGTAGAGGTAAGGACAGAATTAATAAGTCAATTTTCTTATTTTCGCGATATGAATTTTCTAGGGAAACTGATTTTTTGTCACTTTTTGTTATTTTTCATTGGCCAATCCCCCCTCCTATCACAAGATTCAAATTGCGGGTCTATCTTTTCTGAGGATCAAAGACGACATTTTTTATCACTTAGGTTAGACAATCCTATTTCGACGAGGTCCAATGAGACTATTTTTATCCCGATCAAGTTCCACAATGTCGCTAGTGCTAGTGGCGAAGGTAGGATGAGGTTTGAATTGGTACTTGAACAACTATGTGCAATCAATGAAAACTTCGCAGACCTAGGCATCAAATTTTACATGAAAGACGGGACCGTTAGTAATGTCGACAACAATACGATCTACGAAAACCCGAGCTCTGCCGCAGGTACTTCTAAGATGGCTACTGAAAAGAGTCAAAATGGAAAAAATGCCATCAACATTTTCATAACTAACAGTGCAGGCAGTGGAACAGGTGGACTTGGCACAACCCTTGGTTACTATGACTTTAACCAAGACTTAATCGTCCTTAAAAAGACTGTGCCAGCTAATTCTGACCAACTTCCTTTCGTATTGGGTCATGAACTTGGACACTTTTTCAGCCTCCCACATACATTCAATGGGTGGGACGCACAGCCATGGGATGGTACACCAGTCAGTAGTACTACCTCACCAGGTGGTGAACTGAATGAGCTTGCAGATGGATCTAACTGTGCAGATGCCGGAGACATGATTTGCGATACTCCTGCTGACTACAACCTCGGTTTTGGCTGGGATGGGTGCAGGGACTATGACGGTGGATGTGCAGATCCATCAGGAGCCTTATTAGATCCTGACGAAAGCAACTTTATGGGCTACTTCATCGGCTGTGAAGAGTACTTATTCTCTGAGGAACAAAAAGCTATAATTGAAAACGACTATTTCAGCCCAAGAAGGTCCTACCTGAGAGTTAATTTCATGCCTAATGATAATGAGGTAGGTCCAGTTGAAACTTTGCTTTTGCCTGAGGATAACTCTACTACCCCTGCCTTCAATGGTGTTCATTTTGAATGGGAAGCATCGGAGCACGCCACTTCTTATCTGGTAGAGATTCGACAAGCCATTTTCAGAAATTATTATACCACCACTACGCCAAGTATTTTCATAAAAGACTTGAAAGCTGACAAAGGCTATGTGTGGAGTGTGAAACCTTACAGTGCCTTGTCCACTTGTGCACCTTATTCGTCGTTCTCATCCTTTGTAACTGGTAACGAAACCTCGTCCACTGAGGACTTGGATAAAGATGGTGATCTTATTGTGTCCCCAAATCCGTCTAACGGAAAAAATATACAAATTACACATGCTGGTGAACATCCCAGTCCTTTTCTGATTGACTTATATGATCTAAGTGGCAGACTACTTTATAGCAGAATGCATCACACGAAAATAGTCAGCCTTCCGGATCTTGGACTTGAAAAAGGTATATATGTGCTGCGGATGGGCCAAAAAGATAAAATTTTAACTAGGAAAATTGTTGTGAATGAATAATCAAGTATTAGTAGTATTTTTCCTCTTGCTAGCTTCAATTCTTGGAGCTCAGTCATTGGAATATTGCGGTACGCAAGGAATTGATGAAGAATGGGAGGCCTATATACGAGAACATCAGGAGCTAATTCTTAGAAATGCTTGTGAGGTCTATGTTCCTTTGACTGTTCACGTCTTAGGGGACGATAATGGCTCTGGCTACCTTTCTCTGCCCAGCATATTTGGTAGTTTAGAAACCCTAAATAAAGACTTTGAGTCCACAGGAATCCGATTCTTCTTGGGTGGGCCACTTAATTACATCAACAATGCGAGCTGGTACAATCATTCGTCCTTCAATGTGGGATCCCAAATGATGCTTGCTAACAATGTTGAAAACACTATCAATTGTTACATCGTGGACAACGCCGCTGGTGCTTGCGGTTACCGAGCATTTACAGGTGATGCAATTGCCCTCGCTAAGTCATGTACTAATATCAATGACCATACCTGGGCGCATGAAGTTGGACACTGGTTAAGTCTACCACATACATTTTTTGGTTGGGAAGGCACAGACTACGATGATGAATCCCCTACCCCAACAACTATTAACAATCGACCTGTAGAAAAAGTGGATGGCTCTAATTGTACTAGTGCAGCAGATCGAATTTGTGATACTCCAGTAGATTACTTGAGTTTCAGATGGGGCTGCAATGACAAAAACGAATATCCCGATTCGCTTTCTGATCCGAATGGAGTAAGATTTGCTGTAGATGGATCACTCTTTATGTCATATGCCTTCGACAATTGCCAAAGTAGATTTTCTGAAGGTCAGTCTGAAGAAATGTGCACCTACCTGCAGAACTGGGTTCCGGAAGTTGTATCACATGAAGAACCTGAAAGTGCGATAGAAAGCTCACAAACTAAACTCATTTACCCAATCAATTCAGAGGTCGTAGAAAATGCAGTTGTGCTACAATGGGAGGAAGAAGGGAATGCAAGTTTTTATGTCGTCGAAATTAGCATCTTTCCTAATGCAGCAATACCTAGTTTGCGCCAGATAGTCTATGGAACCTCTTTAGACGTCTTTGGTCTCAAATCAAATAAGAAGTATTACTGGAGAGTAAGATCAATGAACAACTACAGCTTTGACTACAATATGGTCTCTGATATCGAAAACTTCCTGACGGGGGAGCTAAGTTCGACGGAAGAATTCTATGCTGAGAACTTAACCGTTTTCCCTAACCCTGTTGCACAGGATGAAGTTCTGAACGTAAGGCTAAGTTCTCAGATAAGTGAAGAAATAGAAATTAGACTAACGAATATGGAGGGTAAGGCCTTTTACAAGAAGAATTTCTTCATTGGCAGCGGATCTAACCAACTTGAACTTAAAACAAGCTTCTTACCTTCTGGAATCTACATTTTACAAGGTCAAGGAGACTTGCATAACTTTCAAAAGAAAATCGTTGTGGAATAAAAATATGCATCATATTTTTATACTTTTGGGGCAAATAATCAAGACAAAAAATGAACTTACACGAATACCAAGGCAAAGAACTACTCGCTTCATATGGCGTCAAAATTCAAAGAGGACTTGTCGTTGAAGATATCAACGAGGTAGAGAGCACCTACAAGAAACTTCAAGCGGAAACGGGTACCCAATACTGCGTTGTAAAAGCTCAAATACATGCTGGTGGTCGTGGCAAGGGAGGCGGTGTCAAGGTCGCCAAAGATCTAGAAGATACAAAGGAAAAGGCTGGAGAAATCCTGGGAATGATGTTAAAGACTCCTCAGACGCCAGGAGGACTCGAAGGCAAAGGCAAGCTCGTGAGCAAAATTCTCCTTGCTGAAGACTCATATGCTCCTGATTTCGATGCTTGTAAGGAATACTATGTTTCCATCCTCCTTGATAGAGGTTCGAAGAGGAATGTAATAATCTATTCTACGCAAGGTGGAATGGACATCGAAAAGGTAGCCGAAGAAACACCAGAACTAGTACACAAGGAATTTATAGATCCCGCACTAGGCTTGCTTGGTTTCCAGACCCGTAAGATTGCCTTCAACCTGGGCCTTTCAGGAAAGGCTTTCAAGGAAATGACGAAGTTCATTGCTAATCTTTACAAGGCCTTCTTGGGTTCTGATGCCTCACTTTTTGAGATCAATCCATGCATGCATTCAGGTGAAGATGAAATTATAGCGGTAGATTGCAAGGTTTCACTAGATGATAACGCCCTGTTCAGGCATAAAGACTTAGCTGAGTTAAGAGATACCAAAGAAGAAGATGCCACTGAGGTGGAAGCAGGAGAGTATGGACTGAACTATGTGAACCTGGAAGGTAATGTAGGATGCATGGTAAATGGTGCTGGACTAGCGATGGCAACAATGGATATCATTAAGTTGTCAGGGGGCTCACCGGCAAATTTTCTAGATGTAGGTGGTACTGCTGATGCAGCGAGAGTTGAGAAGGCCTTTAAGATCATTCTGAAGGATCCTGAAGTGAAAGCCATCCTTGTTAATATTTTCGGAGGTATTGTACGATGTGACAGAGTTGCTAATGGAATTGTAGAAGCATACAAAAACATGGGAAATATTGAAGTCCCAATAATTGTAAGACTACAGGGTACCAATGCAGATATTGCTAAAAAGATTATCGACGAGTCTGGCTTAGAAGTTCATTCGGCAATTCAATTGCAGGAAGCCGCAGACATCGTCAAGAACTTAATAGCTTAAGAAAAGTATAACACTTTCTGCTATTGTTTTCATATTGGTATTTCGTTTTATTGGGAAAGCATCTAATGTTAAAGAGATTCTTCTCATCGATTATCCCCAGAGGTCGGACATTTCTTGCATTAGGTTTGGGACTGCTCCTCCTGGGTGGCCACCTCTTGACAAAGGCACGCTTCCAAAACAAGAATATGCCAATTAGGGTTTCCAAGCTTTCACACGACAACCTAAGCAGACTCGATGGAATCATAGATCTCGCTCCCATTTACTTTGATAGTCAGGACGGCAGTAGATTAGAGTCACTAGATGGCTACCAAAGGCATAACTTATATTCCTTACTCACAGATGATGAGTTGACTGCAGATTCAAGCAAAAACCACAGCATCAGGATAAAGGTCATCAATGACCAAGAGTTAGCAATTATACTTAGGGAAGGTAGCAGAGAGGTTGCATCCATAGAGGTAAGGGGTAGATTAAAGAAGGATGGCTTCTTCTACCTAGACAAGAAACTCCTTTCTTGTTCAAACCCTTTTTTCTTATTGGGTGGCTGCTACCACTACAAAGCCAGAATAGGACTTAGTTCCAATGGAAACCCTATCTACCAATCTGCCGTTG
>CAZMYK010000297.1:0-5531 GCA_964570435.1 uncultured Saprospiraceae bacterium
AGGTTTTTTCCTGACTTCCCAAAGTATTTACATGCCATCTCCATAAGACAACTTCTAAATCATACTTCCGGCTTGACTGATAGAGCTTACTACCAATTAGAAAAACCCAGCAATCAAGATGTGCGCAATATGCTTTTGGAGCAGGATTCTCTCGAATTAATTAATGGTGAAACTTTTCGGTACAGCAATTCAGGTTTTGTCTTGCTAGCTCTTATTATCGAGCAAGTGTCAAGAGAACCTATCGAAGACTTCTTTGATCAAGAAATTTTCATCCCCTTGGAAATGAAAAATACCACTGCCAAAAGATCGATGGCACAAAGTTCACCTAACATGGTAGAAGGGTATAATTTTTCTGGAAAGAAAGTGGGGTATCAGTCATCGGTGGTGGGACCTGGTGGCATATATTCCACAATTGATGACCTGGCGAGATGGAATAGGGCCTTGAACAGTAACCTACTAGTTTCTAAGAAAACGCTCTCTGAAGCATTTACAAATGGTCAGTTGAATGATAAACCCATATCCATAATGTTGAGAACTCAAGAATATGGATACGGATTTGGGTGGATGGTTTTTGAAAAAAATGGGCAAAAATATGTCCAGCACGATGGAACAGTTGAGGCGTACAGGTCTATGATCAAGAAGAACCTAAGTAAGGGTTACGACTATATTTATCTAACTAATGATGGTGCAAGGCTTGCTGCGAATGAGTTATTGACTTCTATTGACAATATTCTTGATAGCGCCATTTACAAAGTGCCATTAATTCCTCTTACGACTAAAATTGTGACAGAATTTCAAGACAATGACTTACAACTTGCATCTGCCAATCTTCAAGCTATTGCAAAGCGAGGGGGTGGATCTTATACGATCAATGAGCAAGGTGTCAATAGACTTGCATATTCTTACTTAAAAGAGAAGAAAGTGACAGTTGCTTTAGAAGTCTTCAAGCTAAATGTAATTTTACATCCAAGTTCAGCCAATGCCTTTGATAGTCTAGCGGAGGGGTATTTTTCAAATGAGGAATTCGCCCTATCTTTGAAAAACTATCAAAAGTCACTGGTCTTAAATCCAAGTAATGAAAACGCAAAAGAAAGGATCAGTCAATTAAAAGAAATGATAAATTAGCTCGGGCTTGTTGATTAGATCATAAAATTTATAAGATGCGGGGTTGTACGATATCAATGACGAAGGGTTCTCAATTGTTATAAAATATCCAACTAGGGAGCAATTTTGTGCTGTGATTCAGCTTACTGCATAGGTCAAAATCACTAACTTGTCTGAAAGGTGTTTTATAGAAGATTGATTGATTAAAAAGATGCAATTGCAAGAATTTACTTCGGAATTGAAAATTATTGTGGGGAACCCTTTTGTCTTTCTTCCTGCTGAGGTGCTTGATCAAATTTTTCTTGAGGCAGGAAAATCAAAGGGACCAATTCCAGTTCGAGGTAAAATTAACGGAAGAAAGTTTCAACAGACCTTGTTGAAATATAGTGGTGACTGGCGATTGTATATCAATATGAAGATGTTAGATGACTCCCCAAGGAGGATCGGTGAAAGTATCATGGTAGAAATAGGAGTTGATCCAAGTGACCGATCAATCGAGCCTCACCCGAAGTTGACGATGGCCCTGTCGAATAACGCTGAAGCAAGGGCTGTTTTTGAAAAGTTATCACCTTCAAGGCAGAAAGAAATAGTGAGATACATCGCTCATTTGAAAACTGAAAAGAGCGTTGATTCGAATGTGGCAAGGGCCATTAATTTTTTACTAGGAAACGAAAGATTTGTAGGAAGAGATAAACCATAAGTAATTTTCTAAGTTAAGTAAAAGTGATGGTTCTAGACCCAATAGTTGCTGTTTTCGATGTTCAAGCAAGCTCAAAATGGTTTCAGCAAGTCTTCGGATGCAAGAGTAAGCATGGAGGTGAAGATTTTGAGGTCTTGGTTTCAGAAGATGATCAAGTCATACTATGCTTGCACAGGTGGGAAGCGCACGAACATCCAACAATGCAGGACCAGACAGTAAAAGTTGGGAATGGGCTTATCCTGTATTTTAGAAGTGAGAACATTGATGAGATCAGAGAAAGATTAAGGAAGATGGACTACTTGGTGGATAAGGAAATAAACCTCAACACTAATTCAGGCAGGAGGGAGTTTTCAGTGATTGAGCCGAATGGCTACTACCTGACAGTTTCAGAATTTCATAAATTTGGAGCCTAGGTCGATTGCGGCAAAGATGGAAATTGTTATAAAAATTATCATGGCATATTGAGGTGAAAGAAAAGAAAAAACAAGATAATTACGAAGCCTTGGGATTTGTTATTTGGTTTCTCCCAGCGCTTGTCCTGCCTAATCTTGCTGGAGATATTGGAGGAAATATTCCAGAAATTGTCATGAGCATGATTCTAGGGGGAATAGGTGCAATCATTGGCTTCGTTCTGTATTGGATGACAAAAGATTCTGGGAGGATTATTAAATATTATACATTCGCTCTTATGGCAGTCGGCATTGTGATTACCATGGTAGTTCTTCTCTAAAGATAGGTAGATGTAGCTAAGAATCAGATTGGAAGAGGTGGATAATATTACTAAGGAAGAAGTTGTTAAGTGAATTGAATTATTTCAGAGTGAGATCGATAAGAAATAGAATGGTTGATAATCAGTGGCAGCGCTGGATTTACGGAGCTCTAGTCTTCTTCTACACGAAGGCGCAGACACAACCGAAAATGAGGTTTACGAGAAGGGATTGGATCCACTTCCTTCCTCTGGTCCTACAAGTCATCTTCAGTGTATTCGTAAGGATGCAAAATCTCTACTGGGATGGGACTAAAGAAAGTCTATCGTGGCTAGGGTACTACGGGTACGTTGTCTGGATGAATAACTCAACAATCTACATTATTGCAAGTGGCCTGATCATTTTCTACGCTTACAAGTCCCGCAAGCTCTTAAGTTCGATTAGCGAGAAGTTGGTGATAAGCGATACAAAGCTTGTTTGGATACAACGAATAGTCACTTCATTCTTGATTTATTTTTCCTTGGTTTTGCTGGTTCTACTTCTAGACTTGGTGATTTTTAGGTTGTTTAAAGGCCAGGGCTATTTTTACTTTACAAGATTCTACTACTACCCATTCTTTATCGGGATAGCAATCATAACCTACTGGATAGGCTTGGAGGGTTTTGCAAGACGAAATGATCCAGAACTTTCGGTGAAAAGTATTCCTAAAAATGTTGATATTCAAAAGTTGATTTCTATTTCCAAGGACCTTAAACACGCCATGGAGAGCGACAAGCTATTTACGAACCAAGATCTTTCATTAAGCATTTTGGCCGAGAAGCTCGCAATGAAACCCTATCTCATCTCCAAGAGTCTTAGTGAAGTCTTAGATAAGCGTTTTAATGACTTTGTCAATGAATACCGAGTAGATGAGTTCCGATCCCTACTGCAAGATCCCAAGAACAGTAATTTTACCTTATTAAGCATCGCAATGGATGCTGGTTTTAATTCAAAGTCCTCCTTCCATCGGGCTGTCAAGAAGCATCTTGGTATTTCGCCTAGTGAGCTCAAGAATTACAAATCTCGGGGTTCAAATTCCTAAATGACATGTCTTAGTGGCTTAAAATAGGTTTCAAATAGCCAATTGGAACCTTCTAAAGGCAACAATGATATAGGTTTGCTAAAAAAAATATTTAGAAATGAGGTTACAAAACTTATTAGTGCTAGCAATCCTATTACTACTGTGTATCAAGGTCGATTGCCAGGAAAGTCAAGTCGACTTAGAAATCCTAAAAGGAGAATGGATTTTGGATATGAGTCCACACAAAAAGTCGGACGAAAATTTTGCCATGATGAAGATTACCAAGGTCGAAGGAATGACTTTCCAAGGTGAGTTTTATCGGGACGGTGTTCGGATTAGAAATGGTAATATCAATACACAGCTTGATATGCTTTATGCTGCCTTGGTTTCAGGTGATGGAAGTGGCGACTACTACACTACCTTTTACTACAAAGATGGAATCCTGCATGGGACTACACACTCTGCTGAAAGAGATTTTTTATCCGTATGGACAGCAACGAAAAGTAATTAATTATGTCGAAATATTATACCATCTTACTTGCCTGCATAACCTTCCTCATTTTTTCTTGTAAGTCCATACCGGATGCTAAAGAAGGATTTAAACCCTCTTTCAGCATTACAAGCAAGACCACTCACAAGATCCCTGAAGGTCACGATTATACTTTCGGCTACATGGAAGTTCTAGAGAATCGCAACTTGAACAACGGCAAGACCATCAAATTTCCTGTCTACATTTTCAAGAGTCGTAATCCGAATCCGAAGAAGGATCCTGTGATATATACTGTTGGAGGTCCAGGATCTAGCACAATGCGATCAGCTCAGTACATGAATTACTATCAGTACCTTGATGACCGAGATTTTATCTTGGTCGAACAGAGAGGTACGTATTATGCTAAGCCACATTTGGGTTGCTCCGAATGGACGACTGCAAGGGAGCTTTCTAACCTGCCTGATTGTGACGACGCTTGTTCTGATTCCCTATTCGTTGAAGCAGTAAAGTCCTGTAAAACTAGACTGCTAGGAAAGGGTATTGACCTGAATGCCTACAATACGAATGAAATTGCAGCAGACTTTAATGACCTAGTAGAGGTGCTAGGAATAGAAGAATACAATCTCCTGACCGTTTCATACAGTACGAAAATTGCACAGGTACTAATGCGGGATTATCCTTCACGCATTCGAAGTGTAGTTATGGATTCTGCACTCCCGATCGAGGTAAATTACGAAGAAGAATGGGTTGCTAATCTGATGGAAATTGTAGATATATTATTAAATGATTGCACTGCAGATGAGGTATGTAATACTGCTTTTCCAAACATCAAGGAACGGTTTTACCAATACCTAAGAGAAAAGTCAAAAGCACCCTTGGAGGTAGAGGTAGAAAATCCTAGTAATGGGAAGAAGGAGACCTTCTATCTGGATGGTTCAGACCTCATAGGCGTATTTACATTGGCATACACCGCCGATGTGCCTGGGATTCCTTATGAAATCAATAAATTCCTATCTGGTGACCTGAGCTCTATCAAATTGCAACTTGCATCCCTACTATCTGAATCTGGAGACGGTGTAGGGAAGGGAATGCGACTGTCTGTTTGGTGTTCTGAAGAAGCTCCATTTAGCAAGCAGGCAATAATTGATAGTGAAAGTGTTAAGTATCCTGAGGTAGAAGGGCTGACAGGTATGGTATTCAAACCAGATGTTTGTGAAGCGTGGGGCGTTCGATTTGCTGCTGGCATCGAGAATGTGGCAATCAAAAGTGACATTCCTGTATTGCTGGTGAATGGGCAATATGACGATGTAACACCGCCAAAGTGGGCTGCAGCGATGCGGTCGAACTTACCCAATAGTCACCACATCATTTTCAAGGGCTGGAAACATACACCCACAACCAATTGGAGTAATCAATGTGCAATGACTGCAGCAAATGACTTCTATAATAACCCTGAGATTCTGCCATCCC
>CAZMYK010000298.1:0-5525 GCA_964570435.1 uncultured Saprospiraceae bacterium
CCCTCATTAAGTCATAGAGCGACCCCACCGTTCTATTGCCATTTTTCCCCGCCTTAGCATCTGGATGAACATCGTCATCAAGGATTTGAAACTCTAGCCCTATGGCCGAACCTTCACCCTTATTAAGCTCAGGATCAACAAAGTACTTAATACCACTGTTAGCGCCCTTGCTTATTTTAAAATCTACTATCAGTTCGAAGTCACTAAACTCTTTCACAGTAACAATATCACCACCATTCGTCGACTCTCCTCCACCAGAGGCTTGTACGGTAAGAATTCCTTCCTCCATCTCCCAGCCTTTATTCGGAAAGTCTTCCATCTTTGCTCCTCGCCATCCCGTACTGCTTTTTCCATCCCATAGCAATCTCCAGCCGTGGTTCATTTCATGTTCTGTAAGCTTGTTATTTAGGTAACTTACTTCTACCACATTCGGATCAACCTTCATTCTGTACTTCTCTACTTCATCTGTTAGTATCATGACATTTCTCCAGTGAACCTTTTTACCTACTAAATCTTCATCACTGATACTATGTACTTGAAAGCCTATCAATCCCTCTGCAGTCATATCATCTACTAGCCTCGAACATTGTACTCCATTAATCCAAGTCCTGATATGATTACCGATCGCCTCAATTCTAACCTTATTCCATCCACCCTTCTTAAATGCATCTTGCGAATCCTGGTTTCTAGTTAGTGGATACAACCATCCTCTCCTAGCTTCATCATAAATTCCCCCAGCCCACTTCCTTGGAGAGGTTTCGATTTCCATTTGATAGCCATGAACCCTACCCTTATTTATTTCTGGCGAACTAATACTTCTAAACTGGACTCCCGAATTAAGTCCATTTTCTATTAGGACGTCGAATTCTAGGATAAAATCCCCATATGTCTTTTTAGTGGACATAAAGCTATTAGGAGTACCCATCTTAGAAACACCAGTTAGGACTCCATCTTCGAACAAGTAGTCAGCACTTCCATTTAGCTTTTCAAATCCTTCAAGGCCCTTGGGGAAGAGTTCTTGCCACTCTTGAGCGAGGGACAAAGTCACAATAAATAGGGAAATCAACAGAACAAGAATGCTTCTCATGTTGTGATAAATAATTAAAATTTCAAAATATTAATCTGTCAGGCCGAAAGTATCAAAATTTCCTTATTATTAAGTTGAATTTATTAAAATAATCAAGGACAGAATGATCAAGAGAAGAAATTTCATAAAAGCGACAGCTCTGAGCAGTGTAGGTGTCAGTATGGGCCTTTCGGCTAAGTCATATTCCAACATATTAGGCGCTAATGAGAAGGTGAACGTCGCAATGATAGGTTGCTATCGAAGATTTCCAGGACTTCAAGGTCCACTTTCCCAAATGAAGGATGTCAATATTAGATATGTCTGCGACGTCGACTCAAGAAGACAGGCTCAAGGAAAAGAGAAAGTGGAGAAAGAGGCTGGCTATTCTACCAAGGGTGAAAAAGACATCAGGAAGATTCTCGAAGATGACGAAGTTGACTCGGTCTTTCTGGCTACACCAGATCATTGGCACGCTCCTGGAACATGGATGGCCTTGGACGCTGGCAAACATGTCTATGTAGAAAAGCCTGCTAGTCACAATCCGCATGAGAGTGAACTCCTGATCGAATTAGAAAAAAAGTACGGCAAGATCGTACAGATGGGTAACCAACAACGCTCGGCACCAGAGTCTATCGAAATTATTCAGGCGATTCATGATGGGGCTATAGGCAATGCTTACAAGGCAGTTGCATTTTATTCGAATACTAGGCAACGTGTTCCTAAGGCGTCAGTGGTTGCACCGCCAGACTACCTTGATTGGGATCTCTTCCAAGGTCCTGCACCTAGAAAAGAATTTATCGACATCGTTGGTGATTACAACTGGCATTGGTATTGGGATTACGGAACTGCGGAAACCGGAAATAATGCTACGCATGAGCTCGACATAGCTAGATGGGCTCTCGAAGTCACCTACCCAAAGAAGGCCTATGTGGATGCAGCCAAGCAGCACTATGTAGATGATGACTGGACCATGTATGACACTATGTATGCTACCTTTGAGTTCGAGGGGAATAAGGTAATTAATTGGGATGGAAAGTCGAGAAATGGATTTAACACCTATGGAAGTGGTAGAGGCACCATAATTTATGGTACTGAGGGCAGTGTTTTCGTCAATCGAGAAAAGTACCAGCACTTTGACAGAGCAGGAAAGCTTGTTAAGGAAGAAATGGGTGGTCAAGAAGGAGGTGTTGCATTAGGTGGAGGTGGATCCATGACCGGACTCCATATCCGAAATTTTGTAGACGCTATTAAGGGCAAGGCAAAACAAAACTCAACTATTGCCGAAGGAGCCATTAGTACCAACCTATGTCACTATGCAAATATTTCTTACAAGCTCGGCAACAAGGCAATTGACATTGACCATAAAACAGGTCGCTTTTTAGATCCTCGGGTGATGGATGCTCATTGGTCAAGGGAATATGAAAAGGGCTGGGAAGCTCCAAAGATATAAAGACTTGCAGGACAAAACTTGACACAGTTTAACATCATAGCTGAGTCGCTATACGTCTTCTCAACATTTGAATGATTCGCTTGTCATGGCTCTTTTGATTGACCAGGTAGACTTGATGTTCTTGCATGGTCATCAAGCCGACGACTAGTCCGATCGTATGATTACGCAATGGAAGGTCCTTGGATAAAACAGCTTTTACAAATTCCAAAAGCTGAGATTCACTGCTATCTGTAGGGATAGCAAGCTTCTTTTTCTTGCAATAGTGGTGGAAGGTTTGTAAGAGGATAGAATTTTGAAATTTCAAGATTGGCCGAAGAACCTCATTTTGAAACAGAGTGTCTTCATTTGCTGAGCTAGCATCATATTCCAATTTGAGCTTAGGTCTAGAAGTCTTCAAGCTAGAACTTCGATCATCTTCTGTCATCATCTAGCAAAAGCGATGTAGAGAATAATCACCAAGGCGCAGATCACTCCACCTACTGGGATGGCATACTTCCAAGGATCTATTGCCACTTTTTTAGTATACTCAATCTCATATGGCTCATCTCTAGGAATTAATTTACCAATGACAAGCATTAAGATCACATTAAAAACAAATAGGACTGCAAGTACGTGCAAAAAGTGTGGATAGGTACCCCCTCCTTCCTCGACTAAGGGCTTAACAATGAAGGTTAAGATAGAATAAACGACTGACCCTAGGACTATTGCAATCTTGGCAGCAATGGCTGGGACTCGCTTAGTTAGATACCCGACTACAATAATGGTGAATATTGGAATAGTGTAAATTCCGTTTGCTTCTTGCAAGTAGCCGAATAGAGAAGATCCCGCTCCAGCTATCAAGGGTGCGATAAACATCGCAAGCAAGGCTAGCAAGACACCAAAGAGCTTCCCTGCCCTCACTACCTGTCTTTCATCTGCTTCCTTATTGAAGTGTTGCTTGTATATATCTATCCCAAAAAGAGTTACGGAACTGTTTAGCGCACTATTAAAAGAACTCAAGATTGCCCCAAAAATCACAGCTGCGAAAAAACCTACCAGCGGTTTTGGCAAGACCTCACCTACAAGCATACCGTAGGCACTATCAGGTGTTTCTAAAGAACCACCAAAGATCTGGAAGGCAATTATTCCCGGCAATACAACAATAATGGGACCCAGTATCTTAATAAAGGCCGCGAGCATCAATCCTTTCTGACCTTCAACTAGGTTCTTTGCGGCCAAGGCCCTTTGAATGATGGCTTGATTCGTGCCCCAGTAGAAGAGGTTAACCAACATCATTCCTGTAAACAAGGTGGAAAACGGCACAAATGAATCTTCACTTCCTGTCGAATCAAACTTATCTGGGTGGTCCGCCATCAAAGTGTTCAGCCCTTCCATGAAACTACCATCTCCAATAAACATTAGGCCAAAGACTGGAATCATTAAGCCTCCAATTAGAAGCCCGATTGCATTGATCGTATCTGAAACCGCAACTGCCTTTAGTCCACCAAATATCGCATAGACAGATCCAATCACTCCAATTACCCAGACACATATCCAGATAGAAGCAGTCTGTGAAACTCCCAACAAGGTCGGAAGGTCAAACATTGCTGTAAAAGCAACCGCACCAGAATACAAAACAATAGGTAGGAGTACGATGACATATCCTGATAAAAAAAGCGCCGAAGTTATTGTTTTAGTTGTCGTGTCAAATCTCT
Source organism: uncultured Saprospiraceae bacterium (assembly GCA_964570435.1). Lineage (GTDB taxonomy): Bacteria > Bacteroidota > Bacteroidia > Chitinophagales > Saprospiraceae > Portibacter. Next base: position 4,211 of record CAZMYK010000298.1, read on the forward strand.
TTTCTAGAAACTGCGGGACCGTTGTCAGACCTTGCTTAAGGTACCTAGGTAGTAAATACAAGGCAGTAATTACCATGGCAATTGCGGCCATCGTCTCCCAAGCCATCACGAGAATCCCTTGTTGGTAGGCCTGTCCATTTAAACCTACCAATTGTTCTGTCGAAAGATTAGTTAGGAGTAGTGAACCTGCGATTACTCCAGCGGTCAAACTTCTACCTCCAAGAAAGTAGCCATCTGACGTCCCTTCATCCGTTTTTCGAGTTGACCAATAAGCGATTCCTGCGACAAGTAAGGTAAAGGCTAAAAAAGAAATAAGACCCATAGTTAGTTTCTGTTGTTAAAGCCCTGCATAATAGGAATATTTCTCAAAAAAGTTGATTTCTGGATGGAATTATGAGCATATGTTCTAATTCTAAATTAAATTCGTCCAAAAAACAAAATGAAACTAATTCGATTCGGCGTAAAAGGTGCTGAGAGACCAGGCTTAGAGGATGAAAATGGACTACGTTATGACGTATCGGGTTTCGGTCAAGATTACAATGAACTTTTTTTTGAAAAGAATGGCCTCGCAGGCCTTGCAAAGTGGTTCAAGGCAAATAAGAAGTCTTGTCCGAGGGTTGATAAATCTACGAGACTCGGTCCTCCCATTTGTAGACCTTCGAAGATTATTTGCGTTGGCTTGAATTACGCGAAACACGCCGAAGAAAGCGGCATGGAACTTCCTAAAGAGCCTATTATTTTCTACAAGGCTACCTCAGCGATTTGCGGTCCGAATGATGCACTGATACTACCTAAAAATTCTGTCAAGACTGATTGGGAAGTGGAATTAGCGGTAGTCATCGGCAAACGTGTGAAATATGCCAATCCACTTAATGCGATGTCTCATGTAGCGGGCTATATGCTGCATAATGACTATAGTGAACGGGCCTATCAATTAGAACATGGCGGACAATGGTTGAAGGGTAAGAGCGCCGACACCTTTGCTCCTCTAGGACCATTTATGGTTACCAAGGACGAAATCAAGGATCCTCATATGCTCAAAATGTGGCTGGACGTGAATGGTGAGAGGATGCAAGATAGTGCAACTTCAGATTTGGTTTTTAATGTACCTTATTTGGTTTCCTATATCAGTAGGTATATGACACTTCTTCCAGGTGATGTAATTTCAACTGGGACACCAGAAGGTGTTGGTCTTGGATTTGATCCTCCCATCTACCTCAAGCAAGGTGACGTTGTGGAGCTAGGTATTCAAGGACTAGGTAGTTCAAAACAGAAAGTAAAATCATATGGGTAAGATTGATGCTCATCAGCATTT
>CAZMYK010000299.1:0-5518 GCA_964570435.1 uncultured Saprospiraceae bacterium
CACATAATCCCACTAGCGCAACTAGGGGACCACCTGATGTTGATGCTGCTGTAATTGCAGCACCCAGGTCTTGTAGGCATGTTATTAGCCATCCGATATCACTAACTATGCCATTTAGTAAATTCACAGCATTTCGCCCAAATGTAGCGAGTACTAGAAACCAATCTCCTGTTTGAATTGAAGTCATTAAATCCTGGTACATTTGAATCGAGCCCGAGATCATACCTGCAAATATGCCCGCTATTGGTATAAGCCTGCATAACTCAAAAAAAGCTTTTGCATCATCTAAACTTGAATTAAAAGTTTCAGGAGTAATGCCTAAGAGATCAGGAATCAAAGAATCAAGACCCGGAGTTTTGGGCACATCCTTCTTTGGTTCATCCTTTTTTGGTTCATCCTTTTTTGGTTTCTCTTTCTTGGGTTTCTCTTTCTTGGGTTTCTCTTCTTTTGGCTTTTCCTTTTTTGGCTTTCCATTTTTGGGATCTCCTTTCTTCGGTTTGTCCTTATCAGGTTTGTCTTTCTTTGGTTTCTCCTTTTCTCCTGCAAGTATGGGTCTCACTACCTCATTTCTAATTCTTAGCCAATCCCTAATAAGAACCATTTCTGCATCTGTACTCTTCGGAAATACCAACTTCCTTCGATGGATTCCGGGATACCTCATATAAAACACCTCATCGGTAACATAATTTTCATTTCTAGCGCCATTAGAAATTAGCTCACGAGCTATGGCTTCTTCATCGACGTCAACGGGAGTCGTATCTTCACCTGCCTTCTTTCGCTGCATGGGAGAGGTTTGCAAGGGAAATGACACATGCCTAGTAGCAGTACTTGAAGACGGATCCTCTTTCTTTTGTACGATCCCTTGCGCTGCTTTCTTACCTCCTAGATCTGCTTCATTTTCTAAACCTGGATCATCATTTAGAGCCTTCCCATTGACCTGACCAGTAGGCTTAACTCTACCCTCCCTTTGTTGGACTACGTGGGTCAACTCATGTCCCAATAATTCTTGTCCAGAGGTGGATTCGGGATTGTACTGTCCAGGTGCAAAATGAATGTCACTACCTTGTGTATAGGCCAGAGCTCCTGCATCCTTCGCGGACGATGAATTGCTGTGAATTTTCACATCAGCAAAATTGGCACCTAAGGATTGCTCCATTTTCTGCATCACACTTCCTGAGGAACCATTCTTTGGGGAAGATTCATGACCACCCTCTGCTTCCTTTCTTCTTTGAATGGACGTCGAAGAATTAAGGAATCTACTTCTTGATGTAGGAAGATCAGGAGGACTAAGAGGCCCTCCAGATGTAAACTCTAAAGATCCTTTTTCAGTTGATTGCTCTTCATTCTCGCCATCAATGCTGGTAGACTTTTTATTCTGAACCACGGGAGTCGGGAAGAGCACTGGAGGAGAAATGGAAGCACTTGCACTTTCTACTTCGCCGACTTGTTCTGCACTTGACTTCGAAAAAGTTTCTTCGGATGATCTATTAAATTCTTGCATCTAAATGGGGTTTAGGGTGTCGATTGTCTTCAGTTTTCAAAATTAAATGCAAGAAGCCTGGTATGCCTCACCTGCTCGGGTGATATCTGAAATTTCGCGCAGCGTTGATTGATGTGCTAGATCATGCTGATAAATAGAACTCCGTCCTCTCTCAATATTTCGGGTATGCAAGACCAACAGGTGGGTGAGAACAATGCCACGGATTGCGTTTAAGCAGCAGTGCCAGAAAGTACGCCATAATTATAGCAAGAATTACTGCTGATCCATTTTGAACTTAGGACAAGAATTCCAGAACTACATTAATTTCAGCAAGGATTACCAATCCATCATCAAGGAATGCATCAAAAGATGGTAAGATTTTACTGCAACTTTTTCAATTCTGCAAGTGCGATCTCTGCCTTCTCAAAAGAGGAATTAAATCTTAAAGACTGCTTCAGGTCCGCTTCAGCTCGGACATCATCACCACTAAACATGTAGCTTACTCCACGGTAGTAGTAGCCTAAATAATTCTGGGGCTCAATTTTTACCAAGATGTCAAAGTGCTCCAAGGCTTGTGCTATTGAATCTTGGTCGAGGTACAAGATGCCGGTATTCAGGTAGGCGTCTGTATATTGTGGGTCTCGTTTATTAATCTCCTTGTACAAGGCAATGGCCTCAGGGATTCTATTGGAGTTTTGGAGATAAAATGCCTTAGCATGATAGGATTGCAAGTTTTCAGGATCCAGACGAATCGCATTGTCATAATATCTCTCAGCAATCTTGAAGTCCTTGTCAGCGAAAAGGTCACCTAGGATCACCCATGCATCCACAATTTCAGGATCTAGTTCGACGGCCGATTGAAAGCTATTGATCGCCCTTTCCTTGTCGTCTTGGGCTCTGTAGATCATCCCCAACATAAAGAAACCTTCCGCATTCTGCTTGTCTTGATTCATGATCTTCTGAACGGTGAAGAAGGAAGCATCATATTGCTTAAGGATCAACTGCAATTCTGCCAATTTTAACAACGTCGGAATTCGATTAGGAAATTTCTCTGCTGCACTCTCCATTACATCTAGTGCCTCACCAGACTTGAAGTAGTCCAAGTAGGCATCAGAAAGGAGGTGGAAAAATTCGGCCTTGGAAGAATCTATTGACAACGCCATATTAATGTCATCGATCGCTGGATCATATAATTCTCGATCGAGTAGAATCTTAGCCCGCTCATAGTAAGTATTGGCATTCTCAGGGTCCTCATCTATCAAAGTAGAAAGACCTGCAATGACTGGGTCATCTGTCTGGAAGACCTTCTCGGGTGCCCTCTGCTCAGCATCTTTGCTCTTGCATGATGAGCAAAAAATTCCAAAGATTAATATGAACGTCGATATATAATACCTCATAGATTTCACGTTATGAATGCGAAGATTGCTAAAATTTTCACTTTTCTAGAATAACGCTCGCACTTACCATAAGATTTTCGGAACAGTATTTGTCATATTAAGAAATTATATAATATGATAAACTTCAAAATGGTCACCTATGAGCAAAATTTTATTGATCTTCTTAAGCCTCGGATTAGGCCTTAATATTCCGGCCAACGACAGCAAGACTGGTACCCGGGCCTATGTAGATGCCTATGTAGAAGTAGCCATTGCGGAAATGAAGAGGACTGGAATCCCTGCAAGCATCAAGCTTGCCCAAGCCATCCTTGAATCCAATTCAGGAAAAAGTGAAATGGCAATGATGGCGAATAATCACTTCGGAATCAAGTGTGGGAATACCTGGGAAGGTGCATCTTACTATAAAATAGACGATGATAAAGACCACAGAGGAAAATTAGTGGAATCTTGCTTTAGAGTATATAAAGACGCGACGGAGTCATTTATTGCACATAGCAACTTCTTACAGAACAACGGTAGAACCTCTAGATACGACTTTCTCTTTGAATACAAGTCTACAGATTATAAGAAGTGGGCAAAGGGCCTTAGAAAAGCTGGATATGCAACCGACCCGCATTATCCGCAAAAATTAATAAACTTAATCGAAAAATATGAACTACATCGTTATGACCGTATGGGCCGTGCTGATCGCAAGCACCTTGCTCATGAATCTTCAAATGAAAAAGACACAAGACCAGCCCGAACTGTAGCATCGAAAGACAAACCTGAACCACGAATTGATGCGCGTCCCAAACGGAAGACCATTTCCTATCGCACCAAGGTCAAGAATGAATCCAAGATGATGCTTACCAAGGGTGGCGAAACATTGAATGATATTTCCAACGCATCAGGAATTCCCCTGGAATCCTTGGTCCACTTTAATGACAAGGTCTTTACACCTTATGAAGAATTACCTGGACAGACTAACATTTACCTAGAAAACAAAAGACTAAGTTACAAAGGGAAGAAGAAGTTCCATAAGGTAAGGAAGGGTGAAACCATGGCAGAAATAGCTCGTGAATATGCTATCGACTTAGAATCGCTGTACATCAGAAACAGGATTCCCTTCGATTCAGAAGTTCAAGCGGGAGAAAAGGTTCAGCTGAAAGGACTGCTAAGGACTGGACAGAAGCCGAAACTTTCTAAGAAAGGAAAGTCTGGTTTGGTGAAAAAGTCTAGATTTGTAGAGGAAACTGTAGAATACATATTGAGACCTAAAAATGGTAACTAGAATATATCTTTTCTTCCTCTTCATAACACTAGGACTAAGTGCAAGTGCACAAAGTTATACTTTTGGAATCAAGGGCGGTCCTGTACTCGGGACACAAAATTGGAACAATGGGCAGCGGCAACCTCTCCTTTCTGGTCACTTCATAGTTTCAGCGGAAACATGGGGAGAAGACGACCCTAACTCACTATTTGCACAGTTGGGATACCACAACCGAGGAAGTTCCATCAGGCAGCTATTTCTAAACCCTGTAACGGGTTTCAACCCACAATCCCGGTCCTTTGTATTTAGTAACTTGGGCCTTACAATAGGAGCAAAGCGCCGTTTGAGGTTGGGTACTTGGAGCCCCTTCTATACAGTGGGTCTCAGAGGCGAATACACGATCAGGACTAATCTAGATGAGTATCAAGATGCCAACTTTACCGCACCGACAGCCTATCCACTCAACGAATTCGTTAACAAGTGGAACTACGGACTTTATGCAGGAGGAGGTACTGAATTTGCAATTTCTGAGTTCATAGGAGCTATTCTAGAAGTTTCAGTCAATCCCGACTTGAGTAGGCAGTATTTCCAGCCACCCTTGTCAAATGTATCCATCTACAATCCTTGGTCAGGACAGTCAGTTTCCAATCTTCCCGAAAGGACCATCAGAAATGTATCGCTTGAAGTTACCCTAGGATTAAGATTTCTGCGAAAGGTAGAATACATAGACTAAAGTCTACGCTGCAGTTGTCTTCTGTGCCGATGAAAGTGCTTTAGGAAAAAATTCAGCATACCTCCTAAGGAAAGTCTCACACCGAAAGGGTGCTTGTAAATTTCGCAATCTACATAGTCGTCGGAAACTGTTGCCAGAAAATTGTGAAGTTTTTTCCGTGACGCTAGCCATTGCTGCTTCACATCCTCCAAACTAAGTTCCAAGTTAAACTGGTCCGCTGCAACAGCCTTAGGTGCCTTGAATTTGAATGGAGAAATCAAAGCCAGTCCCACAAGTTGAGCGCTCAACATAGAGCGAAAACCCTTCTTTTTCAAATTGGGCTTAAAAGAGAGCTTTTTCTCGCAATAGGCTAGGGAAAGACGTTCGGAAATAAGTAGATGTTGAAGGATTTCTATCGGCGACCACTGCGAATCATCTTTCTTAGTTTTCAATGAGGCTTCGCTATGCCCACTAAGATCAGAAAAAAGCTGTTCAAGCTCCTTGTCTAGGTGTTCAAGCTGTTTCAGTAAAATATCCCTATACATAGTCGCATATTAAGGAAAATATATCATCTAAGTTAAAAGCCGTTAAAAAGATAGGCGATATCCTTTATTTTTTTGTTATTTAACGTGAATAATGGATAAGGAATTTTATCAGAAGCCATAAGAATCATCAGCTTA
>CAZMYK010000300.1:0-2841 GCA_964570435.1 uncultured Saprospiraceae bacterium
CGAAGCGGCGTCGTCATCGACCTGCCCGGCGCTGACCTCTTGCTTGAGGTATCAGAGGGCGTTGCGGGCGGCGTCGTGAATAGTTTTGTCTGGCTAGCGCTAAATGTTAGCAACGAGCAATTTAGGGTCATCTTTAAGTATCTTATGATCGCTGTCTTCTTTGTCCTTCTAATCAAACCCAAGAGGTGGCTCAATGCACCCGACAATGAGGCCAAACTTAATCCTTGGCTAGCTATACCGATATTTCTTGCACTTGGATTCTATGGTGGCTTTATTCAGATGGGCATGGGTGTCTTTTTCTTGATCATAACAGTACTGATAGGAAAGTACAACATCATTGACGCGAATGCCATCAAAGGATTCACAGTCCTCCTCTACTCCGTTGTGGTATTGGCTATCTTTCATTTTCGCGGACTCGTAGATTGGAAGGCTGGAGGGGTCATCGCCATAGGTCAGTTGCTGGGTGGCTATCTAACTGCCAACTTTGCAGCACGATTCCCAAAGGCAGATGTGTGGGCCTATCGATTGCTAGTTGTGATCGTACTAGTAGCTATCATTCGTCTTTTTGTAAGCGGAAATTGACGGGGATGTTCTTCTCAGCTACCCCTCTGCAAGGGTAAGGATCCAACTTCCATTGTGTACAATTCCATTCCACCTCCTTCTAATTACAACCATCCTTTTTCACTGTAACCAAGGCCTCACTATCAAGATGTACATTGCCTGGGACTTCTATTATTGGAGCATCTAATATCAGCACATCATTCCATCTATGATGATTTTCTGACGTGCCGAAAACTCACCATCCACAATGGGCGTGTGAGAAAGCACCCTTAGGTCATTACAAGGTCCAAGTGTTTCAATACTGATACCGCTGGTTTCTGCAAGAACACCTTGGCCCTTGGAAGCAATTTCAGAAATAAATGGCTCTCCCTGGTCAAAGAAAAAACTACTTGTTCCGATAATGTCTTTTGCACGAACTTTCACCTTGATTAAGCGCGCATCGTCATTCAGTCCGAGGTCACTTGCTCCTGCAGAATACATAATGCGATTGCTACCCACATTTCGGCTCTGAAGAGGAATCTGCCAACCATAAACATCTTCAATTCCCAATACTTCTATGAAAGTGGGATTATACACCATTCTTAGATCTACTCCATCGATTTCTAAATTTGATGGGTTATTTAGAACTACATAGAAGGACGAGACTTCGTTCTCTGCTAATTGGATCGAGGATGGTTCAGTAAATAGGTGGACATCACTAATGGCATTATTTGAACTTCCAGTTTCACTTCCTGCACAGATTTCTTCGCCATCAATCCCGAAGTTCGAAACCAGCAAAGAAAAGTCAACAATATTAATTCCTCCCACTTGGTTGAAATCACTCCTGATTGCATAGTTCCCATTTCCGCTAAATGTATAGTAACTGGCAACTAGGTCATCTAAATCTCCTTGGTCCACGGTATTAGAATCATCGCTATCACCAGTCCTAAGCTCGTGTCCTTGAGCCTTGGCAAAGGATAGAGAATTAGAGCCAACAGCCACATTCATGATCTGCATTCTTGTTAAGAAACCTTCCTTACTCACATATACTTCATAGGTCCCCGGGGCAAGCCCACTAACATTTACTTGCCCATTTGAATTAGCTGCATAGGTGGCAGACAATACAGAAAGCTCGGAGGCAGGATCGCAAATATCAATTTTCAAATCGCCAGAGTAGTCGTTCAAGCCCTGAAGTTCGGTCGTTATATCGATACTCCCAGTGTTCAGGATAGAATTAAGGATTATACTTCTTGATGAGGATTCATCATAGTTGATGGTCAATGTCGCAGTTTCATTGCCACTATTGCCTGTGTGAAAGATGCTCAATGTCTTTGTGCTTGAAGCAGGAAGAATTGAAAAGCCAGATTCAGAAATAGAAAAAGAAGATGCATCTGCTCCAGAAATGGTATAACCCCTGATGACTATTCCTACGTTTCCATTTATGGCGCTTAGATTGAGGCTTGCCTGTCCTGCAACACCGATATCTAGAGAGCTAACGGACTGTAAAGATGACGCATCGCTTGCCACACCTTGGGCATTGTCATCTCCTAGGTATTCCATTTTCTTAATATTTCCGCCACCTAAATTATCAGAACCTGCTGCAACATGAATCCCTGTTCCAGAAACAATCGCTTGAGTCCCATGTCGCTCAGTAATCAAGTCCGGACCGTTGCTCCATGTGGAGGTTTGAGGATCATAGATCTCTGTAGTTTTCACAGCATCATTAATGGCGTTTCCATTGAGGTCAGTTCGAATCTCACCCCCGATCACATAAAGCTTTCCTCCCAACTTGGCCACTGCAGGAGCTGCTCGAGGGGTAGGTAGGTCACTTACGGTCGACCACTGATTCGTGGTGAAGTCAAAGACATCTACTTCGGCTATCAAGGGCTCAAAGGTGCCTCCAGGACCACCAGATCTACGGCCACCAGCAATGTAGAGTTTATCACCGATTACATCAGCATGAAAATGGTCTCTGGTCCTAGGCGCATCCAAGTGACTAAGAACAGTCCAAGTGCCGGTCGCAGGATCGAACTCATCGAACCAATCAACATACTGCCCATTGTGCCCATCTTGATTACCACCTACAATGTAAAATTTGTCATTATAAACTCCCAAAGCAGCAGAACCTCTACGACGTGCAAGAGGAATTTCAGGTCCTTGGATCCACTCATCACTAGCTGGATTATAGATCCATATGTTCTCTTCAGGATCCTCTGTAGGAAAGCCATTGTCCTTGAAAGCGCAGATGACCCAAATCAATCCTTCATATTCTGTGGCCTGAAAGTGATTGAAAGCTTTGGG
>CAZMYK010000300.1:2851-5514 GCA_964570435.1 uncultured Saprospiraceae bacterium
ATCGGTGACCAAGTCTTCGAATTGATATCATAAACATCCAAGGTGGTAGGATTTTCTCGTCCACCAAAGAGGTAGAATTTATTACCGGCTTGAACAAAGGAACATTCATGTCTTGCCGTATAATTGTCATCGTCATTCTGGTCTGTCCATTCAGGACCAGTCAGGTTCCACGAAAAGGTCTGTGTGCCAGGTATGCTTCCATCTTTATCAACTGAAATGATTGTAGTATGGACTCCAGTAGTCTGTCCTACGGTCCCAAAAATTAGGCCAGTTGTAGGTTCTATTTGAATTCCTGGAGGAAGGCCACTGGCACTATACTGAAAGGATGCCGAAGTCCCCCCACTAGCGTGTATTGGGATGTTAACAATGTCTCCCACCTCCCGATTCTGATTTTGGATGGGCTCGATAGCAATTGGGTAGCCAAGGACCTCAATCCCGAAGACATTGGGATTTTCCACCTCATGTTCGAATCGAATATTGAGCTCTCCATCCATCACACTTATGAGATGCTCCCTCATGCCTAGTGTAAGATTCCCAAAATTAGCAATTGGGTCAAAGTCATTTTCCTTCATTTGACCCTCCATCAGTATGTCAAAAACCCTGTCTCCAATATTGGTGGTGCCTTCATAGCCATTGCCTAGATACAAGCGGACCGTGTATTCTGCATTGGTGAGAGGAATCGAAAACTCCATTTCATCGCCTGTGTTAGGGTCCCATCTTTCATTAACTCTCAAGTCCAAGGGAATATATGAAGGGACGGATGCATCATTATTCACTAGGTTTTGACCTACGATATTTCCTGTATTTACTGAGAACCCGTCACCAGCGAAGGGTCCTTCAGAAAGAGCTCCAATCCAGTCTGGATTGGATGCTTCACCTGCACTTACATCACTTCCCCCTGCTCTAATCCTATATATAGGTGTTGGTTCATCAACGAAAACAAGATTGACTTGAAAGGCCTGTTGAATAAATAATCCATTGGCGTCACTGGCCCTGACTAGCACATTGCTACTTGCTTCAAAATTCGGGTAATCAATCGTCATTGTACTACCAGAAATATTTATGGCAATATCACTGTTCGAGTTTTGTACTAAAGAATAGGTCAAATTGAGGTCACCATCATTGTCATCAAAATAGTTATCCAAATTCAACTGATCGGCCGATGCCCCTAATTGCCTATTAAAGTCAGGGATATTCTGCTCAATCGTTGGTTGGCTTCCTTGAACATTTAGATAATCCCAAGAACCCTCAAGCTCAAGCCCTGCTTGATTCGAAGATCCTATTAGGCCTACTATAAGGTCATGATTAGATTCCTGGATGGCTTGTAGGATGGTCCCACTGCTAGAAATTGTACCAATGGTCGTAAAGGTAGTTCCCTGGTCAAAGGAGTACAGCGCAGTGACTTCACCAGAGGATGGATCTACAGAAAGGGTAAAGAGCACATCATCATTGGGCTCCTGTGGTCTGTTAGCATTAGCAATGGGCAAGTCAATTGGGTTAAATGGGTTGTCGTTGATTTCTGCTTGGAATCTGATTCCATCCCTCCTTATCACCAACTTGATGTAATTAGACTGGCTACCATCACCAATAAATATACCTAGTTCCCCATTCGTGGGGCCTGAACTGCCATAAAGTTGGAGCGGGTCATAAAAGTTAAAAAGTCGGCTTTGTATTGTGAATCCTCCAGTAGACTGGTCGACTGCAACACCATACTGAAAGCCCTTTTCTTGGGTATTGCTCGGCCCTAATGCAGAACCACTCCCCATTTGCATGGTCATCGCCCCAACCGCCCCACCAAGCAGGTCGTTTGGATTAGGTCCATCTCCGGGCAGATCGATCCATTCCAACCAGTTGGCACCAGAACTCCCGTTGTTCATAAGTCCTGTAAAACCAAGTCCCAAATACCCTTTTAAGGTTGGGTTATCGGACTCTAAGTCATTGATAACAGGTAGATTAAAAGCATCTGACCCACCTTGCAAAAAGTCGCCGACTTGCAAGGGATCGTTTTGATCTAGGATTCCATCGTTGTCGTCGTCGACATCATTAAGATTAGAAATTAGGACACCTCCTGCTTGCTTATCGAAGTCATCTGGTTGGTTCCCTGGACTGCATATCACGCTTTCGATCGTTTGACTTCCTCGATTGTCGACTTCATCTTGGTTGGTATAACCATCCGCATCATTATCCGCTGATGCAGAATAGCTTGGATGGTCAGGAAGAATACAGTCTATGGCATCTGAGGGTTCAAGGACTTTGATGTTGCCGTTAAAGGTAGCCAACCAAATCGTACCCGGATGAGGATCGTTGTCACTGTTGCAAGTTACACCAAGTGGGTTTCCACCCAAGTTGGTTTGAAAATTTTCATTTAAGTTGTTAAGGCTACCATTGGAATTCAATTGGACTCGGAAAAGTCTGCCGCCATTTTTTCCTGCAACGAGATCACCCTGCATGGCTCCTCCGAAATTACTCGCCGTATATTCGTCTATTCCATTCGTATTCGTAGTCCATATGGTCACATAGTCATCATTAGGACCATCGGGATTACTATCACCTGTCGATCTAAAATCACCCTGCCTGCTATCGCCACTTGGGACTGGTGGCCAATTGGCAGGAAGCGCCTGTGTTTGATTACTTGTGGAGCCGCTGGTAGAAGCATTAGGGTC
>CAZMYK010000301.1:0-5463 GCA_964570435.1 uncultured Saprospiraceae bacterium
AGTCAATGTTCAATAAGGCTCGTATTGCGATTCAAGCATGAGGTCTATTTTGCACTAGGAAGGGCAGGAATATGAACTTGATCCCCGTCGAACTTGACTCGATTCTTTTGGTCAGAAGTGACCTGGGTTTTATTAAATTGTACTAGCGATTGAAGTCTTAATCTAAAAAAGTAATATGAATTTTCAATTTTCCAAATCGACCCAAGATCGAATTGATGTCGTGAAGGGCTTTATGCTTGACCATGTCTATCCGCTTGAAAGGACATATCGCGAGTTTTTAGAGGCCCAAAGTAAGGCCGTTTTTCCCCTCATGGAAGATTTAAAAAGTAAGGCCAAAAAAGCTGGCCTATGGAATTTGTTTCTACCTGAAGAATATGGAAACTTCAGTCCAGGACTAAGCAATCTAGAATACGCACCATTGGCACAAGAAATGGGCAAGATCCCATGGGCCTCTGAGATTTTCAACTGTGCAGCCCCCGATACAGGCAACATGGAAGTATTGGCCAAATATGGTACGCCTCAGCAGCAGGAAACATTTCTTAAGCCGCTATTAGAGGGGAAGACTAGGTCCGCCTTTTTAATGACTGAGCCACAAGTCGCTTCTTCTGATGCACGAAATAGTCAAACGACCATCATTAGAGACGGAGATGAATACGTCATCAATGGCAGAAAGTGGTGGTCTACCCAAGCCTACCATCCCAACATTGCTTGCTACATCTTGCTTGGGAAAACAGATCCAGATGGACCATCGCATGCCCAACAAAGTATGGTGATTGTCCCGCCGGATTCGAAGGGCTTAAGCTTGATTCGCAGTCTACCAGTGTTTAATGAGCACCACTTCCCCGGAGCTCATGCCGAAATCGAACTCAAGGATGTGCGGATACCGCTTTCTAATATGATCCTCGGAGAAGGGCGAGGTTTTGAAATCGCTCAAGGAAGACTTGGTCCAGGTCGGATCCATCACTGCATGCGAATTATCGGGATGGCGGAAAGAACGCTTGAGTATATGTGCAAGAGGGTAAAGGAACGTGAGACCTTTGGAAGACCACTTTCGGCCTATAGCTCGATTCGACAAGAAATTGCAAGGTCTGCATGTGAAATAGAACAGGCGAGATTATTGACGCTCTCTGCTGCAGATGCCATAGATCAAAAGGGGATCAAGGCAGCCAAAAAATTGATTTCCATGATCAAGATTGTTGCACCCAAAATGCTATGTGAGGTCACTGATAGAGCTATTCAGATTTTCGGAGGAAAGGGGCTAACCAATGACATTCCATTAGCAGATTTCTATGCATGGGGAAGGATTCTCCGCTTGGCAGATGGACCAGATGAAGTCCATATGTACCAGCTAGGAAGAAACCTTATTAAGGGTTATGATTCATCTAGCATTGTGACTCAATATCTTGATGACTTATAATTAATTGTACTTATGATACTAGATTTGCTAAAGAAGGAGGATCGGGAAAGTTTGGAGAAGGTGCTTTGGAAGTACATTGAGAATTGCAGTGAGGTTGTGAGTATTGACCAATTAACCGGAGGAGCCAGTCGGCAAATGTTCATAGCCAAGGTAAAATCAGGCCTAGAGGAAGTGAATATTGTCCTTAGATTAAGTGGGCATGAAGGAGAAGAAACGATAGACCAGTTGTCCTTGGCACAAGAAGTCTTAGTTTCTAAGGCAGTGGCAAATGCAGGTGTGAAGACACCACATGTGTATTTTGAATTTCATGAAGATGATGGAATCGGGGAGGGTTATGGCATGGAATTCCTTCTTGGTGAAACGCTAGGTGGGCGTATTGCAAGGTCCAGAAAATTTGAGAATGCTAGGAAGGACCTTGTGACCCAGCTTGGGAGGTCACTGGCGAAGATTCACCAGGTCGATGTATCAGATTCTAGTCTGGAATCAATCCTGCCTACCCACACGGGTGACTACCTTGTAGATACCATGTACAGGGTCTATAGGAATTCGAATATATACGTTCCTATGATTGAATATAGCTATCGGTGGCTAAAAGACAATCTACCCGCGTATGTTACTCCTGTTGTGACGCACGGTGATTTCCGAAACGGAAATTTACTAGTGCATGTTGAGAAGGGCTTAGTAGGTGTCTTAGATTGGGAGCTTGCTGCATTATGTGACCCAATGCGTGATCTTGCTTATTGCTGCCTGCCACCTTGGAGATACGGAGTGGGTCATCTCGAAGTTGGCGGTTTCGGAACAATGGAGGCTTTTTTCAAAGCATATGAGGCTGAATTGGGCCAATCAATCGATGCCGAACGATTCAAGTTTTGGTACATATATGCATGTTTTTGGTGGTCAATTGCCTGCATCGAAATGGGTATTTCGTATAGAAAGCAGGAAGGGAAACTTGGTGATAGAATTGCAATAGGTCGCCGACACACAGAAGGACTGATCGATATCTTGAATATTCTTTGCCCTGGACCTGTGACGTTAGAGACCCCAGCAGAAGCTTCGGCAGGCACAGAGGTGGCTACAGTAGAAGAATTGCTTGTATCTTGCCAAAGAGATCTCAAGTCAATCATCTCGCCTGAATTGGAAGGGAAGTCACTTTTTATTTCGCGAGTGGCTATGAATAATCTGGGCGTTGCCCTTAGAGAGTTGCAACATGGCAGAGAAAGAGATCGGCAAGAGATAGATAGTACCAATTTACTTTTGAGGTCTAAGTATTCGGACCTTGCTACTTGCAGAAAGGAACTTTGCTTGGCCTTGCGTAAGGAGGATTGGAAATTCCAAAAAGTAGATCTTGAACAGCACTTGAGATCTACAGTGGTTGCACAGCTGGCTATCGATCAACCGACTTATTCAAGTCTTAAAGAGGCCTTAGCTTATGTGCAGGAATTGTAGTCCGATGTCTATTACGCTGCTGAAAGTATGCTGGCTTGACTTGCAGGTCAGCTGGTGGATTAAATACAATACAACAAAATAGAACGTATGTTTAGATTAGATGGTCAGGTGGCGATAGTAACAGGTGGGGCTCGAGGTATTGGCGCAGGAATTTGTGAAGTCTTCCTTGATGCAGGAGCAACAGTAGCTCTTTGGGATATTTCAGATGGACAAGAAACTGTGGAGAAATTGCGGTCTGCTGGCAAAAGTATCTTCTTCCAAAAAGTCGACGTGGCGGACAAGGCCTCAGTGACTGCAGCCGTCTCTGAAGTAATTGACAAATATGGCAGAATTGATATTCTCATCAATAATGCAGGGGTAATCAGAGACCGCTCTTTTATGAAAATGTCGATTGAGGAATGGGACACGGTGATCGATGTGAATGTTAATAGTCTATTCGTTACATCCAAGGCTGTACTTCCGCATATGATTGAGGCTGGATTTGGACGAATTATTTCAGCTTCTTCTATTAATGCCATGCGTGGGGCTTTCGGGCAAACTAACTACAGCGCCTCCAAGGCGGCAATTCAGGGTTTTACAAGGGCACTTTGTAAGGAAGTTGGGAAATATCATATCACAGTGAATTGCGTAGCTCCAGGTTTTATAAAGACGGCAATGACCGATTCCATCCCAGGAGAGATCGTCGCACAGGGAATTAAGCAAATACCAGTTCGTAGAATTGGGACACCAAAAGACATGGGCTATGCCTACTTATACCTTGCTTCCAAGGAAGCTGGATTTATCAATGGTATAACACTGCATGCCAATGGCGGTGAGTATGCTATATAACGCACTAATTTTATATTACTATGACTGTAAAGAGTAAGAAATCGAAATTTGAAAGTCTCGATGAATTAGAAAACCATCTAGGGGAGGAAGTCGGCGTTAGTGATTGGTTGCTCATCGATCAAAATCTTATTGACAAGTTTGGTACCCTGACAAGGGACGAACAATGGATTCATTCTGATCCAGAACGGGCTCGGGTAGACTCTCCATTTCAGACCACTATAGCCCATGGCTTTCTTGTTCTTTCCCTTCTTTCGCACTTCTTAGAAGGCTGTATTCAGATCGATGGAATAAAAATGGGGATCAACTATGGCTTCGATAAAATTAGGTTTATAAATCCTGTGAAGGTAAATGTTAGAATCCGAGGACGCTTTCGACTCCTAACCGTAGAGAAAAGCAAGGAGCGTGTAAAGTACAAATATGGGGCAAGCATAGAAATCGAGGGCGAAGACAAACCAGCACTTGTAGCAGAGTGGATTGCTCTTGCTTTTTCATAGTCAGAAATGACCTTTCTAGGGCTTAGCTCTGTAGCAAACTATGAACAGCTATTCAGTACAACTGGGTTCAGCTCTAATTTATAATTGTCAAAAGACTAAGAACTGTCTAAATGCAAGGTAAAGGAAGACTTTCAATGAAACAGTTCTTGTTGTAATTTCAAAAAAGTGAAGTGCTAAAGCTTGGCTTCCTTTATTAAATTTAGGAGCTATGATATATCCTTGATAGGTATTCGCAACTGCAGCTTATGTTTCATTGGTGCTTATTCGCTTTTCGGAAACGTAGGTTTGGAAGGAAGACTCTGAGAGTCCAACTAGTTCTTTAATCAGGCTACTATTGATCGATTTGAAGTTGAAACATGACTTTCCTTGCATCTTTTTTCTCAAGTCTGGAGAAATGTCATCTATGAGTTCCGGATAATAGTAGATCGGCATAAGATGAAATGCAACGTAGTTCTTCTTGATTCGAACCGCTGCGAAAAATTCACCTTTGTCTTTACCATCCGTTGATTTTGTGTTTAGGTAGAAGTGATCTAGCTTGTCGTGAACGATGGCTAGATGTTCGCTGTATACTTGTACAATGCCTTTTAAAGTGTCGAATGTATCTTTCATTTTAGTTTAATTGACTTGGTCCTATTGAAACCTAGAAGCACCATAGGTATGAAAATAGGTATAGCAATACAGACAATCCATATGGGATGAGATATTAAATAGAAATTTAGGATGCTTGAAAGAGTTAGAAGGGAACCAAGAGTGATTGCAAAAACCTTCTTTGTTGTGCTAGCTATCCTGCCTTGGATATAACCAGCTAGGAAGGAACCTATTATCCAGCCTAAAAGTACCAATATCCAATAATCAAAGGCTCTGGAGTAGATATAGTCATTTAGTGCTTGTTCAGAATTTACTGTTGTCGGAAGCGGATAAATCATCTTATTGATACCTTCAGCAAGCATAAAAAAAAGCACTGCTGAAATGAGGCCCAAGATGGTAGCAAGGATGTTTCTAATCATATGTCATTTTGTATGACAAAGATGCTACATAGGATTCTGAATAGATTGTAAAAATGTTACCTCTACTTCTTGGGAATGTAATGTGGAACTGATTTTAGAGAAGGAGTGGTATCCATTAGCTTAGCATAGGAGGAGGGTTGCATACCTGCCAATTTCTTGAATTCCTTGCTGAAATGGGCCTGGTCAAAGTATTGAAGCTTGTAGGCTTGCGAAGTAAGGTTGGTACTTTTTGATGCGGTCAAAAGTTCGAGAGACCTCCTAAATCTAGATA
>CAZMYK010000302.1:0-5460 GCA_964570435.1 uncultured Saprospiraceae bacterium
TGTTGCAACGGTCTTGAAATTGACTGTGAAATTACCAGAAACAGTTTCAGTATCCACATCAGTGACTACAAAACTTGATCCCGAAAAATCTACTTCTGCCAAAGTGGTTATTTGAAGTGGAACTCCTGCTGCTTGGGATTTTCCAGAACCTAGTAAGGGGATAACAGTTCCAATTGGTATATCCTCTACTGGCCCGTTCACAGCCAAATCGAGAAGGTCGGCATCTGGGAAATCATAGGTCTTCACTTCTAATTTTCCTTTGATCAGGAAGGTCAGCGAAAACGTATCTTGACCCCTTTGCACCAGTGTTGACATGTCCCATCTTTCCATTGCTGATGTGGGAGGTAGGCAAATGCTTCTATTTAAAGCTTGGGATTGCGAATAGTCAGCTTCTATGCTTGGATCATGTTCCCAAGAAATATCTATTTCAGCAGGGAGAGAATCACTTGGATTCGCTATGTTGTTAAGACTAAGGAAGTCACTTCCCCATTCAAATTGAGCCCTAAAAAATGGCTTGTCATCCTCTATCAGGACTTCTTTTTCACAGGAGTTGAATAGGATTGTTGCTGTCAATAAGAAAAGAAAAAAATTAATTTTCATAGCTTCTAATATTTATAGGTAATAATTTCGAAGCCGAATTCTACAAAGAAACTGTCAGTATTTCAAGAGGAGGATCTTGATAGCCCTAGGATAATTAGTTTTCGGTTGCATTTTATATAGATTTGATGGTAGTAGACTTAGATGGATGAGGATGTCTGAAATAGACTACTAGTATTTCTACTCTGATTTCTTAAGGTCTGCTGTCTTGGCACAATGCAAAGGCGCATCCACACACCACAATTTGTAGAACCAAAAGATAGTCAGCACGAAGTAGTAGTAGCCGCTAGATCAGAAGAGAAAAAAGGCGATAAGATCGCTCCCATCGCCTTTACTAACCAAAACTCAATCTATCTTGTATGTCTTTAATCCAGTCTTAGGTCCTCAACGTGGACACCTGGAAATTTTGTCTTATCGAAAATGAAGGTGCTTTCGGGGTAGTCGCCATTTGCAGTGATCTTAGAAAGGTTCATGGTGAACTTAGACCCATCCTTCGAGAAAACCTTCATATGGTCTACCTTGTTTGTACCCTTTTGCAAGGAGAGCCTCATTTTAGAGTAGGGAGAGGACTTGTCTAAGGGCTTGAATTCAATCTCTTGACTTCCTTCCTTTTCTCCTGTGATGGCATAGGCATAGTCTCCTGTCTTATATAGATTCAACATGGATGTTGGATCCATGAAACCACCTTCTGCTGCTGCCTCTGCATTGCTCCATTGCACCTCATTGTTTCCCTTCATATGCATCCATATTGAAGCACCATCTGAGTAGATTGCTTGCATTTCAGTATCTACAAAGTACTTGTCTTCCTGCTGTATCAATTTTCCTTTTTGTACCTCCTTTCCCATTCCTGGAAATTCAATGACTAGTTCAAAATCCATTTCAACACTCTCATAGCTTTCCAACTCGCTTGTTATCTTATCAAGGATGGCCTTAGCCTTTGGATCCTTTATATCTACACTTTCTTGTGCACCAGCAGCTGCCACAATAAAGGCGATAAGAAACATTGAAATAAATAACTTCATAAAAGAAAATCGTTTGTTCATATGTATGACGAAATTAATATACAATAAGTTTACTTTATGTAATTAATGTTATGTTAAATGATGGCAAAAAGGTCATCCATGACAATTGATTGTTGTACTAGGTCTCCGTACTTACTTTGATTTGTAAGGCCATAGGTTGTAATTAGTGCCAGATGAATTGCTTTTTTGCTCGATGATTCTTGCCGAAGGGCTCCAATTTTGTTCCGAAGATTATTGGCGTAAGAACTTGTTATCTGATATTCATTAATGGAGAATTTTGCCTCACAAATGGTGATAATTAGGTCTCTTCGGTCTATTAGCAGGTCGATCTGAGCTCCTCTTCCTGTCCAAGATGACGATTGTGTTTGTACACCTGAAATACCGATTGCCTTTTTGATCTGCGGTAGGTGTTCCATGCACACCTGCTCAAATGTAAATCCCGACCAGGCTCTATGTGCAGGAAGATCTAGTGCATTTAGCCAATAGCCTTGATCATATTTGCGCTCGCTAGCAAGAAACCTAAAGTAGAACATGGTGTAGAAGTCAGAAAGTCGGTACAAGGTATCCTTTGCCTTGTTTTTGAATGGGGAATAGCTAGTGATGAATCCACTCTCCTCTAATTCTTCTAGGATGGAAGAGAATCCTCCGCCGGATGAAAGTTTTGTGATTTTTACTATTTCCTTCCTAGTCATTCCTTTGGCCTTAGTGGAGAGGGCCTTTAGAATTAGGAGGTGATTTTTTGCCTTCTTAAACAGCGAAGAAATCAACGTTGGAAATTCTTTTCTCAGTAAACCATTCCTACTAAATGCAATCGCATCGATGTTTTGTGCTGCTGAACATTCGGGGAGAACCTGGTCTAGGTAAAAGGGAATTCCTCCCATGACCATATAGATCTGGAGTATTTGATACCGTGAGAGCTTGACATTCTTATATTGAAGAAAGGCTTCAGTTTCATTGAGGTTAAATGGATAGATCTTCATCCGCTGTGTTACTCTGTTGTATAAGCCGCCTGTGTTTCTGATCAAGTTTTCAATTATCCATGAAGCTGCGGATCCACAAGCAATTAGGATGATATCCTTCCGAGCAGATAGGTAGCTATTCCAGAGGTGCTCTAAGGCAGATAGGAAGTTAGAACGGGGTGTATCCATCCATGGCAATTCATCTAGAAAGATGACCTTCTTTTTTTCTTGGTCAAGTTGATCTAAGTAATCGATGAGGTGCTGGAATGCCTGCAACCAGCCTTTGGGAACAGAAGCATTGTAGTTGGGAGTTTGTCTTATAAGGGAATTGTGAAAATTCTCGACTTGCGCTTCAGTGGATGCATTGGCAAGGCCTGTGTGGTGGAAACAAAAATGGCTGCCCAAGTATGTTCTGATCAAAAAAGTCTTGCCTACCCGCCGTCTTCCGATGACTGCAAGAAATTCTGCTTTTCGACTTTCAAGTAGTCGATCAAGTTGTTTTTGCTCCTCTAATCTGCCAATTAAGTGCATTTAATTTGCTTAATAGGTCAAAAATAGCAAGATTTGGCGAAATATGAAATTATAAATAGCCAAAAGTATACAATTGTAGTATTATTTGGCGGAATAAAAGTTTATAAATAGCCAAAAGTATATGTTTGTCTAGCTATTTGGCGAGATAAATAAATATAATTCGCCAAAAGTCTTGCTATTATCCTCTTTTTCGGCTTCGGCGAGAAACATCCTAGACAATAAAGTATGGCGCAATCCTTGAAAGATTGCACAAATAACCCTAGTCTTAGCAAGAGCGCCAAAAAGAAAGAGGCCACCTAATAATTAGGTAACCTCTTGCTCTATTATTATTCCCCGCTTTGCGAAAGCGGTTTGGTCGAAATACTACTCTGAAGCCATGCAGTTCTCAAGACTCCAGAATTTGATTCTATACGATCTCGCAATCTACCAGCGGCAGAATTGGGATCTTGGTAATTTACTTTTTCATTTTCTCCATGAAGGAATCCAACTCTTGTTCACTAAAGAACAAAACCTCACGTGGCTTCGATCCTTGTGCTGGCCCCACAATGCCAAGCGACTCCATCTGATCCATAATCCTACCTGCCCTATTGTATCCCAAGGATAGTTTCCGTTGAATCATCGAAGTAGATCCAGACTGTGCTCCGACGATTAGCTTAGCTGCCTCATCAAACATAGGGTCAAGATCTGAGTAGCTGATGGCTTTTCCATTGCCGTCCTCATTTTCTCCAACAAATTCAGGAAGCAAGTAAGGCGTTGCATAACCTTGTTGTCCTGAAATATGAGCAATCACTTCTTCGACCTCAGGAGTGTCAATAAAGGCACATTGTAATCTGACGTTATTCCCACCTATCGAAAGGAGCATGTCTCCGCGTCCTATCAACTGGTCAGCTCCCTTGGAGTCAAGTATCGTTCTTGAATCAACAGTGGAGGTTACCTTGAATGCCAGCCTCGCCGGGAAATTGGCCTTAATCAGGCCTGTAATAATCTTCACGGAAGGTCTCTGCGTTGCAATGATCAAGTGAATTCCAACTGCTCGAGCAAGCTGCGCTAGTCTACCGATTGGCATTTCCACCTCCTTACCTGCAGTCATTATAAGATCTGCAAACTCATCTATCACCAAGACTATGAAGGGCAAGAACTTATGTCCTTCGAGTGGATTCAGCTTCCTATCTTGGAACTTCTGATTGTACTCCTTAATGTTACGAACTCTTGCCTTCTGCAGTAACTCGTACCTGTTGTCCATCTCAATACAAAGCGAATTCAGCGTATGAATCACCTTGGTTGTGTCTGTAATTATTGCTTCATCTTCTCCTGGAAGTTTCGCCAGGTAGTGCTTTGCAATATCATTATATATCGGTAGTTCTACGCGTTTCGGATCGACAAGGACCAATTTCAATTCAGAAGGATGCTTCTTGTAAAGCAAGGACATTAGAATGGTATTAATCCCAACTGACTTTCCTTGTCCTGTGGCACCTGCAATTAAGAGGTGAGGCATCTTGGCCAAGTCAGCAACAAAAACTTCATTGGCTATGGTTTTTCCAAGCGCAATAGGCAGTTGCATTTTTGTCTCCTTATATTTATCTGATTGTAAGACTTCTTTCAGCGATACAATCTGACTTTTCTTGTTAGGTACTTCAATACCGATGGTCCCCTTTCCTGGAATCGGAGCAATAATCCTAATTCCAAGTGCAGCGAGACTCAAGGCAATGTCATCTTCTAAGTTCTTAATCTTAGAAATTTTCACGCCTGGTGCAGGTATGATCTCATACAAGGTTACTGTAGGACCTATCGTCGCTCTAATCTTAGTGATCTTAATATTATAGTTGAGAAGTGTCTCTATAATCTGGTCCTTGTTAGCCTCTAATTCGGACCGATCTATCTCGATCTTATGTTCATCATAATCATTGAGATACTCGATGGTCGGCATCTTATAGTTGGACAAGTCCAATGTGTGATCATAAGGATCCCTTGTATTAGGAACTCCAGGACTAGACTGAGAATCATCGGTCAATTGACCTATTGCTGAATTAGTCGTCAACTCTTCACCATTTGCTGCTGTTATTTCGAGTTCAGAATCCATCGTAATTTTAGGTCGTGGACTGGAGCTTTGTTTCACAGTTTCAAACTCCAGTCCATTTCCAAAATTCTTGGTGTCGCCAGGTAAATCGGTTTCTGAAACGACCTCTGAATCATTTTTCTTAGAAGAGGAAGATAGATCAGGTCTGAGGTAATCCTCAGCCTGATCTCCTTCTTGCGCCAGTTTCTGGGATGGAACTGCTTTCGCTTCTTTTGTATTTTTAAATTTTACATTTGTCAATTTTTCTAAGGGGTTACCGACATTAAATGGCACT
>CAZMYK010000303.1:0-5447 GCA_964570435.1 uncultured Saprospiraceae bacterium
TCAACCTGTAGTCGACTGACACTCTTTACTTCATTCTGTCCATACGGAAGTACATAAAGGTGATTTTGAGTGAAGTCGACTTTTGAGTAGTATTTTTGGGTGTCACTGTAAAAGAGGGTGTCAGACTTCAGGAATTTGTGATCGGTAACCCATAGCATTCCACCGCGGAGAGAGCTACCTATCTCTCCAGGATCCATTGTGTGAGCCAGGTAATTATTAACTTGTGTATACTGGAATTCGTAACATTCGTTGGGAGAATTTGGAGAATATTGTAGACATGATTTCTCTAGAAATTTTGATTGGGCAGTGAGATAAGGAGCAGCTATCAATAGTAGTAGAATAGGAGTGATTTCTTTCATTTTTACCTAAAAATAGGAAAACGAGTAGGTGGTTTTTGTCAATGAAATCCCAACTAATTGTTAATAGTCACTAGTGAAAGGTGTCGAATTGTTCCGTACGCCAAGCTGTCCTTCTTTTGGGACTTGGGACGACTTGTTAGTACGACTAGTATGCCTTGGAAAAATATTTCCCATCGATCTTTACATTCTACTTTCGTCTTCGCTCTAGGTCTTACTGCTTCCTCTTCCAGTATTGAGTTCTTCCGATAAGGGAAATACCGAGGTAGCCTCTCACTTTTAATTTGTCACTACCTTCCAATTCAAGATAACACTTATAAGTCTTTCCATTTTCTGGGTCTAGGATAGTACCATCATTGAATTCATCGCCCTCCTTTTTGATGTTTTCAATGATGACAAGGCCGATGATGGGGTGATCCTTCTTACTACCTTCACAAGTTTCACAAATTGCGTTAGCTTCACTCACGAAGCTTTCAACTATTTTGGCAAAATATAGATTATCCAATTTGTAGATTTCTACTACGCCCTTCTTCTCCTTGCTAATGTCGTCAAAGGTCTCCCACTGTCCAATAATCGATTGTCCACTTGTGCAGCAGGTTAAAAAAAGTAGAGATAGAGTACAAAGCACTTTCATAGTCGTCTGATTTTTTGTGATTTTTCGCATTAAGTATTTGATTCTTGTGATAATATGTTCGTTGTCAGCACGAGAAATAAGAGAGATAATGATTCAAATAGAACTCTCAACCAGTGGTAATTTTCCCATGTTTTTAAGACAGATTTTAATTCCTTTTCATCAAATGTCGATTCATAGAATTGTAAATTAACGTCCTTAAAGTAGACATAGAAGAGCGCAAGAATGAGGATGGCAAAGAGCGTGGAAAGGCATGAAAAAGTAAGTGCGCGGGACTTCTTGACTATAGAATACAGGGCGACACCAATTGGAATCAAAACTGCAGTAAGTGTTAGAAATGTGTAGAATTGGTTGATCGCAGGTCCAAATCTAGCATAGTAGTCATAGAATTGTACAGCGCTAAGCGATTGCCAATGTGGAACTAGTAAGAAGCCCTCTGTGATTTGGCTTCCCAGGAAAATGGAAAAGATTGAGATTAAGAAGAAGTTGAGCGTGCGATTCATCTGTCATATTGTTCGGACACAAATTTCAGCACATTTGCATCCCGATTCATTTACATATGTAAATAAAATTAGGAATCCTTCAGTTTTCTCCGGATTCTACTTAATTGGGTAGGGGATATACCTAGGTAGGAAGCGATATGGTATTGGGGTACAAGGTCTTCAAGACCTGGAAACCTCTCTCGCATGATTAAGTACCTTTTGTCTGCATCCAAGAGCGCCATTTCTAGCTCTTTTTGCTCTTTTTCCAAAAAATAAAACTCTGCTATTTTCCTGCCTAGGCGTTCTAAGTCATGAAACTTGTCGAAGTTTTTTTCTAAGTCTTTGTAGTCTGCTACTAAAATTTCACAATCACTTAAGGCCTGCTGAGCAATCTTGGTGGGTTGTTTTGTAAGAAGAGAAGAGTAGGCACCGATGATGGAAGGGGCTACGAAAAACTGCTTGCTGTATTCTTTCCCATCGTGATTCAGAAAATAAGCCCTGACGATTCCCTTTCTCAGGAAGCCAATTTGTCGCGCGTATTCACCTTCTCTGACGAAGAAGGCATCTTTTTTTAACGATGTGGGTTTGAAAGATTTCTGAACCTGAACGAAGGTCCTTTCTGCGATTGGACTTATCTTGTTGATGTAGCTCAATAACTCTTGCATGCTTGAATTGTGCGTTTTTCTACTTAGGTTCACAATCACATTTTACTTGCGTTTCCATTGCTTAGTTTTTCGTAGGTTCTATTCAAGATCTCCTTCTCCCTATCCTCGAAGTTATCCATATATGCCCATTCTTCTCCTAGTTCAGTAATATCTGCTATGCAATCAAAGGTGTATCCTTTTCTGTAGGTGTCAGAATTGGTCAACTTAAAAAACTGAAAGTCACACTTGACAAAGAGCGAATATCTACCGGTATGAAAAGCAAAAATTTCCCCACTAGGAGGAATTATCATTATGTTATGGCGATCTAGAGAATACTTGCATACACTTGGAATATCCACACCATATTTGTCAAATAAGGCGACTCCACCCTCATCAAAGCCACTTCTTATCTTTTCCCACCCGAAAAAGCTCAATTTTTTGGCAGTGACATCAATTTTCAAAAAACTGAGAAGAGCTTGATTGATGGGGTTGCTGAGTACCTTACTTAATAGTTCATTCATCGATCTTAAGCTTGTTTAAAGATTGGCACAACTCAATGTTTCTAAGCGTTCCACTGGTCTTTTTTTCATCAGAGTTAAAATCTGTCGCGATGAAATGAGTACAGGAGTCAATTGCATAATTATCACGAGATCGATCATCTTCGAAACCTCCAATGAGCTTCCATTGACTTACCTTAGTTCTGTACTTGTCCGGCAGGTACCTGGGTTTTTCTCCCATGTGAATGATGCTTACGTTTTCTGATTCAGATTTTAGGTATTCCATAGCCAAAGTATCTACCCCTCGAAAGTCACAAATAATGAATTCTACATGGTCACCCTGAAGTAATCTTTTAATGGGCTTCAAGTACAAATCTACAAAGTCTGTGAATTTTATATTGCCATTTCCAAAGATGTAGACTCTCATATTCGAGGGCTTGGTATTTAGTGTTATTCAATAATTCAAGGACCTAAAAGTGCCTACTTCTGTCTTGCATATTAAGGATCAAGATAAGGAAAGCATTGGAACACTGATTTCTTTTTTGTGGACACTGACTTCGCTTTTGTTTAATTGTTAGTCAAATGCATTCTGCTGATCAATTTACCTGTGTCGAATCCTTCGGCTCGGGATAGTTTCCAATGTGCCATTCCCAGTCTTTATTTTCGATTCTCAAGAAGTCTTTAAAATCAGCCGGTCCCGTTTGTAGATACTCCCTCCAGAAGCCAATTTTGCCACCTAGTAATTCTACCACCACGACTCCACTTATTGCAGTGTCCTCTCCATAGCTAAATGTGAATTCACCAGTGCCAGACTGAGTTTTAGAATTAAACCACAGGTTGTGGAAGTCCATTTTATGTCTACTCGTAAGTTCATCAAAATAGGGCCTCAGTTGGACATGTCCCTTAAAATACTGACTGCTTGGTGGTTCCATGTAGATGGCATCCTTGTCAAAACTGCTTAACGCCATTTCAGTATTTTGGGTAGACCAAGCTGCAGCAATATTGTTCATTAGCTTTTGAAATTCGTCCTCATTGATCTTCAGATTTTCAGGCCCTAAATTTTGACATGAAATGGCGATTGAAATGAGAACGATGAGTCTTAGATATTTCATTCACTTGTACTTTTATTTTATCCTTCCATTAATCTTTAGGTTGCGATTTTCTAGAAATTCAATGCTGGATTAAGATGCTACTCTATGTCAGGCTAATCAAGTTCAGCCTACTTTTCCCATCTTGCGATATTCTCCCTGTTCTTTTTAATAGAGAATTCAGCATCTTCTAATTTTTCACAGATTTCTAAAGAACGTTTAGCGGCATTTATTGCTTGATCATATTGACCGAGTTTACCATGTATTTCTGACTTCAACTGATAATACCAAGGCGCAGACCAGTCCTTCGGGTCTACTCTTGTTAGCCACTCCACAAAGTTCATGTCATGCTCTTTTAAGGACAGGGCGAAATTGATGGCTTTCAAAGCCGCTTCAGCGTCACTATCAATATTTAGAAAGTTAGACGCAGCAAAAGCATAGTTATCAGCGGTCTGATCCAAGGTAGTTTCTAAACTGGATTTCATAATTGCGGATGTAGGGATATTCAAGGGGATCCTAATAAGTAAGTTTTCCCAAGCCAAAACTAAGTTGCATCCATCCATTCTTAGGTCTTCAAATCGGAAAGAGAGAGTTTCAATGCTTCGAGAGGGTTGATCAACAGGAACGGATATCCGAGCAATTATGTTCTCTTCTTTTATTGCATTTGGGGCTCCATATTCCTCGTTCTCCACATGAAAAATCACCTCCCATTCGTCAGGAGCTGGGATCGTAAAAATAGTGTATACTCCTTCCTGGACTACTTTATTGCCAATGCGTACAGGTTTGCTAAATGTAATCCGAGTATTAATGTTCGCTCCAGTTCTCCAGACTTGATTATAGGGTACCAGTTCTCCAAATATTTTCCTACCTCTCATCGATGGTCTTGAATATTCAATAGAGATTTCTGAGATACCTACTTGGGTTTCAATTTTTTCCAAGGGACTCAATTGGGGTACAGGAATTGTTTCTATTTGAGTATATCCAATGTTAACAGTGAATATCAGACAAGTGAAGAGGAGTAAATTTCTGTACATCATTTTTTTTCTGTTGACGAGTGTTAGCAAATCTGATGAATTGTAATACTTTACCTACCGTTGAGCTATTTTCCAAGTTCCTACTAGTCGCAATCTTTTAGTTCCATTTCATGTTCTTCATAAAGACTTACAAGGGCATCTTCATAGAAGATAAGTTGCCTTAAGGGCTTCAATACTTCTCTTGGATTGATATTTTCCTCGGCCATAGAATAGATGTGGCTTAGAAACTCCTTGTCATAAACAATAATTTCAGTGAGGACTTTATCTGCAGACTCTAGGTACAGTAAGCAATCGAAATTTAATGTCGTAGATAAACTATTATTCTTGAGTGTTCGCCAAACAACGTTGGTCAATTCTAGATGTTGGAAGGTGAAGTCCACATACGTCTCACCTTTGAATAGATAATTTCCATTCTGCACTAGGGTCGAATCAGTGACGACAATTAGTCCTGGATGTTTCTTTCTAAAGCTATTCATACTGTCTAAGGGTGCAACCAAGTCATCTTCCTCATTCACATAGTCCAAACGAAACTGCAGAAAATCAAACATTTCGGTGTGCTGCTTTACAGATTTGAGCAAGGTTTCTTGATTCGAAGAGATTTCGGCTGTAAGTTTCTGAAGTACTACTTCTTTTTCATTTTTCAACTTATGACCGGAAACTCTTTCGCTAAGATAGAGGGCTGCAAAGACACCAATTAGCGTTGCGGTCAGGGTAA
>CAZMYK010000304.1:0-5443 GCA_964570435.1 uncultured Saprospiraceae bacterium
ATTTCCTGATAGAAAGTCAAGTGTACTGTCCATTTATACCAACGGAGCTCTAGTCTGGGAAACAGGATTCGAACCTATGACCTCTCGCGTCCAAGGCGAGTAAATAAGCACCGTTATCTTCCCAGATTCTAATATGCGGTACTGACGAGATTCGAACTCGCAACTTCCCGAGAGACAGTCGGGCACTCTACCGTTGAGTCACAATACCATTTTACCATGTTAAAAAAAAAGCACCTCTCCGTATCCAGAGAAGTGCTTTTCAATAATTAGATCTTTATCTAATCTATATCATAAGCCATCTAACTCTGGTTAAATGAATCAAGCCAGCACCCAAATTCTGATCGAGACCCTCCATCACTTCCTTCGGTATGCTTCCTATATGTCTAAATGTTGTATGCACTTCTAATTTCGATTCTTGATGTAAAATTCTATTCATAGTACTTTCGATTCTGCTGCAAAGTTATGTAGATTAATTTGAATTATGCAAATAATAACAGGATTTATTTTATTGATTATCAGATACTTATGTACAATTTTGGCATAGAAATCCTAGGCCACATTTTGCAGCTAATACATACCTGAACAATAGTCTGTCTCCCAATTGTTTATGTTTCAATCATCCCTTTTTTAGGTCAAAAAATTCTTATTCATAAAATTTAAAATTTGATCAAAAAAAAGGCGTCCAAATCAAAATTTGGACGCCCTAGGTATATTATTACTTTGAATTTAGTTAATGCTATCTCATCATAATATACTTATGTTGTCCGTTCCTAGATGCTTGTTCAACATCCTTTATGGGTACAAGGCCCAGAAATAATCCGATAATATGACGATCTGTTTTTCGCATTTCATCACAAATTTATCGCTTTTTTCTGCTTCTACGCTTCCAAGGCGCATCTTTTTGCCAATCTCCAGCCATTATACATCCATAAGGTAGAATCCTATCAAGCACTTCTCCTAGCCCAAAATCTTTCATTTGCTGCTGGACACTTGCTGCATTCTTGTATGCAGATGGCAATTCCGTAATATCAATCTGTCCTGAGTAAAACCTGATGTCAAGACCCTTGGTCTCGGTTTCGAAAATTTCCTCAATGGTTCTGTCCGAGTTCATTCTTCGATGTTGTGTGCGACTCACATTTCTACCTGCGCCATGTGGTGCAAAACCAAGATTTCGCTCAGTTGTATTTCCCTTGACGATTAGTACCGGCTCACTCATATTCAAAGGGATCAATCTTAGTCCATCGGAAGAATCTGGCACGAACTTGTCATCTAGTGGAGTTGCGCCCTTCGCATGATAGAAGTCTTCTCCATCTTTAAAAACAAAGTTGTGTTCATTCCAAAACCTTGAAACTGGATCCTTCCTCATCTTCTGAGCTGTTGCACCGTGCAAGGTTTCATGATTAAGCTTAGTCCATTCTCTAACAATTTGCAAGGCTTCCCAATAGGCCCTTCCCTCCTCAGTGTCATACGGAATCCAGGCATTTTGCTTCGGCGTATCGGGCGAAAGTTCTCTACGAATCCGCTCTGCAGCCTTCATTCCCATTTTGTATAGATGGGCTCCAAACCCCCTTGAACCATGGTGGGTTACCATAATGGTTTCTCCTGTTTGCTCAGATTTTCCGACAAACAAGAAGTGATTTCCATCACCCTGCGTCCCCATATGTGTTCGCGCCAAGTCAAAGGAACGATCCGAATTCAAGAAACTGTTGCCTCCGATTTTGTCATTCAAATCCTTAGGTAGGCGAGACATATCGTCTCGTCCGCCAGGACCGAAATGTGTAATTGAATGTGCACTGTCCAAAACTTCTTTTGGATTCTTATTGCCAAATGAGGTCATCATCACCGAGCAACAAATATCTGCGCTATGCATTGCAGGATGAATGGCATTCTTGGCAACAGCAATCCCTCCGACAGGAATATGACCTGCTGGCCCAGTCGGACATGCATCTGGCATAATTGCTCCTATCTCCAAGGTTGGTGTTTTCATCAAGACATCCATGCTACTACATACGGAATTGACGTTCTCTTGCTCCAAATCATTTGCTGCAGCAATATTCACATGGTATTTCTTCGCCGTTTCATGTGGACGGACATATACTGGTTTAACCGTTTCTAGATAAGTTTTCATATCCTCCCCTGTCAACCTTTCTTGATTAATATGGGCCAAAGCAGACTTAAACCACTTGCCTTGCTTGTAACCTAAGTGCAACAGATGCTTTCCTGTAATTTTCATAATTCTTGAATTTAACACAATATATATCCGCTACTACGCAATTAATTTGCGTAGATTGAAAAAAACTCTTTCAATCGCCTATGGCAACCAACAAAAACGCCTTAATCCGCTACCTAACAATTGACAAATGTCTACAAAATCATCATAAGAAATGGACCCTAGTAGACCTTATAGATGCGTGTTCAGAGGCGCTTTATGAATATGAGGGGAAGGATTCATATGTTAGCAAAAGGACCGTTCAACTGGATATTCAGACAATGCGAAGCAACAAGCTGGGGTACAATGCTCCCATTGTAGTTTACGATAAAAAATTCTACAAATACGATGTCCCAAACTTCTCTATTACTGATATTCCAATAACTGATATCGATATTGACATTCTTCAAGAATCAATGGAAATGCTACGGCAGTTCAAAAACTTCTCTCTGTTTTCAGAACTCAACGGCGTAATACAAAAATTAGAGGATAAGATCTACCGAGAAACGAAGGACCAGGCTCCAATCATCCATTTAGACAAGAACGAGCAACTATTGGGCATTGAACATCTCGACACCATTTATCAATCGATACTTAAAAAAATAGTACTCTCTATTGAATATCAATCCTTTAAAGCACGACAACCTTCTGCAATTACTTTCACCCCTTACATACTAAAGGAATTTAACAATCGGTGGTTTGTTGTAGGTAAGAAAGACGGGAGTGCAAGCATCATGACTTTAGCCCTGGATCGAATTATCGCGATTGGTTTTGAAGTAGATGAAAAATACATCCCAGGAGCTTTTGATCCGGATACCTACTACAAGGATACCTTTGGCGTTACTGTTAAATCCGAAAAAGAAATTATTGATGTGGAGTTGAAGGTAGACAAGGACAACGCTCCCTATGTTGTGACAAAGCCCTTTCATTCGTCTCAAAAGATGATAGGAGAATTTCCCGATGGGTCCATCCTACTGAGCCTAAGAATTCATCATAATTATGAAATAGAGAGATTAATCTTAGGTTTCGGTCCCTCAATTGTTGTTCTAAAACCAAGGAGGCTGAAACAAAGAATGAAAAAACTTGTGAGAGCATCCTATGATAACTACTTTACAAAGTAATATGGTATTGTCACAAAATGAAATTCAGCGTTTTCTTGAAGTGGGGTTTTGTCCCATTTGCCAAGGTTTTGCTCTAGCTAAAAAGGTAAAGAACTTTAGGTATATAAGATGAAAACGCTTACCCTCCTGATAGTATGTCTTTCAATATGCTTTTCGTGTAGCCAAGATCGCGGAAATAAGGAAGGCTTCAATTTATCAAGCGGAAAACTCGAGCGACTTGAGCATTTCAAGTCAAAATTTGTAAAGCCAAGAAATATCGATGTTTGGTTACCCGATAATTATTCAGCAGACCAGCAATATGCAGTTCTGTACATGCATGATGGACAAATGCTTTTCGACTCTACTAAGACTTGGAATAAGCAGGAATGGGGAGTGGACGAAACAATGACGCAGCTCCTCGAAGCAGGCAAGATTCGTCCGACAATTGTGGTTGGGATATGGAATAATGAGTTTAGACATTCAGAATACTTTCCTCAAAAGCCTTTTGACCAGCTGTCGCCGGCTTTTCGAGATTCACTACTGGGGAAGCACAACAATAATCTGGACAAGGCACTCTTTAAAACTGAGGTCTGTTCTGATCAATATCTTGAATTTATAGTCAAGGAGCTGAAGCCCTTCATTGATCTCAAGTACTCAACCCTTTCTGATGTGAAAAACACCTTCTTGGCAGGATCGAGCATGGGCGGCCTAATTTCGATCTATGGCTTGTGTGAATACCCACAAGTATTTTCTGGTGCTGCATGTCTCTCAACTCATTGGGTTGGCACATTTGACACCTTGAACAATCCTATTCCAACGAAGTTTGCTGAATACATAGATGAAAAGCTCCCTAGTGCAAGGAGTCATAGGATCTACTTCGATTTTGGAACGGAAACACTTGATGCACTATATGAACCCTATCAAGAAATTGTAGACTCCCTACTAAGAAATCATAGCTACACTGCCGAGAGCTGGAAAACTTTGAAGTTTGATGGAGAAAATCACTCTGAAAATGCTTGGCGAAAAAGGTTGGATATTCCTTTGGAGTTTTTGCTAAGCAAGAGACACCAATAGCGCTCAATTTCTCAATCTACTCCGACATGCAATCTGACCTTCTAGGTAGGCAAAAGCAACAGAATTAGCTCGAAACTTGCAGTAAAATAGGCTCTTTACTCATTTGACATCTTTCATAAATCAATAATGCTAGGTTCGAAACCATCCGTATAAGAACAAAGATCATCCATTAGCCATATTGCAATTCCTTTACCATTTACCAAAACATGCAAATGAGCCACTTAAAGAAGTACATGTACCTACTCCTTATTAATCTCCTACTTCCTGTACTTTCTTTTGGGCAAGATAAGGACTTCAACATCCTCGATTTCGGAGCCGTCGAATCCCACAAAGAGGTGAGTACGAAAGCCATTCAAAGTGCAATAGATACGGCTTCAAAAGTGAGAGGTAGGGTGATCATTCCTAAGGGATTATTCTTAACAGGCACATTATTTCTAAAAAGCAACGTAAGCATCAAAATGGAATCAGGCGCAGAATTGTACGGGAGTCCAAATCTTGAGGATTATGCAGAAGTACCCGTGGCCACGGAGGAACCTCATTTTTCCAAGTGTCTTTTTTATGCAAGGGGTGAGAAAAACATCACAATCCTTGGTCACCCTAGAACAGAAATTAATGGGCAGGGCTACTTCTTCAAATTTAGTCCAGAGCGTCCTAAACTGTTTCGAATAGAAGAATGTCAAAATGTGCGAATTCAAGATGCCATTATCAAAAACTCAGGCTCTTGGTGCATCTATTTTAGAGAATGTGATTCGATATTTATTCATAACACGAGGGTGTACAACAAAGAAAATCGGAACAATGATGGGATGAATTTTGATGGATGCAGCAATGTTAAGATCACCGACTGCAACATCCAAGTGGAAGACGATGCTATTTGTCTAAAGAGTAGTGTTGACAAAGTCACCGAGAACTTTCTCATTTCAAATTGTACGGTGAGCAGCTATTGGGCTTCAGTCAAATTTGGCACCGCCTCAAAAACTGGATTTAGAAATGTAAAAGTTCAAAATTGTCAATTTTTTGATAGTCGACACGGAACCATCAAATTGTTAGCTGTGGATGG
>CAZMYK010000305.1:0-5430 GCA_964570435.1 uncultured Saprospiraceae bacterium
TGCAGTCACCAAAAGAGAAACCAAGTCGTGGAAGTGGCCTATTATTCAGTTCGGATACATGAGTGTCTTGGCCTACCTGGGAAGTTTGATTGTTTTTCAGGTATTCAGTTAATACGAAGCTCACACCACTCCAAAATATTTTTCATCACTTCCTCTTTTTCTGGCTCATTGAGGAGCTCGTGGTAGAGTCCTGGATACTCTGTCTTAGTCTTGTTTTTAGAGCTAAGCGCCTCATAGAAGTCTTCTGAAGCTTTAGGAAAAACCACCTTGTCGGACATTGAATAATTTAGATAAAGTTCTTGTTCAATAAGATGGGCATTGCTTCGTACCCAAGCACCTGCCTTGTCAAATTCATTGGCAAACCCTGGTCTCGCACCACCACGGTAATTTAAAGGATCATCGTCGTACTTAGCTCTTATATTAGGGTCGCGACTGATGAACTCATTGCTTAATTTTGTAGTCTGCATTTTCGGAAAAATGACAGCAAGACGTCGTATAAGCCAGACGAGAATTTTCGGTTGATTAGAAACGATGTCTAAGCCGGGATTGCTAAGGATTAAGTACTTGATACCTGCTAACTTCTTCTTAGCAGCTGCCATTGCAGCGACTGTGCCACCCATACTATGAGCAAGTACAAAGTGGGGAAGTCCTGGGTAGTCATTCAGGGACCGTTTCAAACCAGTTTCTAGATCCTCAAGATATGTTTCAAAATTGCCGATATAGCCTTTTAACCCCTCCGATTGACCATGACCTGTGAAGTCTAGGGACCTTACTATGTAGTTGTTTCTGTTAAAAAAGCTAGCGACATGGTCATATCGCAAGCTATGTTCGGCATAACCATGTGTAATGAAGAGAACGGCTTTGGCGTCCTTGCATTCCCATTCGATGTTGTGGATCTTGTGCCCTTGGCTACTATTGATAAAGGTTCTCATACTGAAATGTACGTTTTCAAGGTGAAATTTTGTTAATGATGTGCTAAAGAATACAGAAAGATGCTTCTTTCCTTTGCTAAAATTTAAGTTCGTAGAAGATTGAAGAAGCTTTTATTTTTCATATTATTCCTAGTTGCCTGCAAGCCTTCTCACTCACCTATAACTATAGATGTGTTCGAAGGGACTTGGCTAGGGCATGCACAGGAAATTGACCCTGGGGTGTATAGGCCATTCACTGAGTTTATCGAGGTGAATGATTCTTTGGAAGTACGTTTCGTAGGGGGATCGTGGGAGACTGACTTTGATTCTATCAAAATGGATAGTGACACCCTTTATTTTGCAGAACGCAAATTCCCCTTAGATGCCGTGGAGCTTGCTGATGATAGACTCGCTATGGGAAAGTTTTATCCCTATCAATATATCAAGGTCGAAGGTAGAAAGATTGACCTTGACAGCACACAGATTATTGATAATTTGCTACCAGGTCAGTGGAAGTACGGTGATGAAATATTACATTTTTCAGGAGATACTTTATGGGTAGGGGACCTAAGTACAATGGAACGAAGACAACATTGCTGGGATGTGAAGGACATGGATGGATACAAGTTTATTCATAGAAAGGGTAATTTCAAATATTGCGATTGGCCACATTTTCCATTTTATATGATAGATTCGATCAGCAAGGACGAATTGACAGTACAGACTAACAACGACGGGAACTTGCAACAAAAGACCTACCACAAGTTACAAGAATTGAAATCAGACTTGAATGTACCGTCATTCCAATTATGCAATCCTTTTCTCTATGAGAATGCGCGTTACAGTTGGTATTTCTACAAGTACACATCCTTCGAGGGAGGGCTCTACGCCTTGAGAAAGGTATTTAACGATCGCTATCAGATTCCAAGGACCAATCGAGACGAGCTAAGTGGTCATATCAGAGTGCAATTTGTCGTTAATTGTGAGGGTAAGGTTGGAATGTTCGAAGCTAAGGGAATGGATATGAACTTTAAAGAAACAAGTGACTTGGATATGCTGGTGCAACAGATCGTGACGATTCTTGAAAGCTCAGGCACTTGGATACCTGGCACCTCAGGGAACTATGAAGTTGACACCTATAAATACCTTATCTTTAAAATTAGAAATGGAGAGATCGATGAAATATATCCTTAGTCTTTGTCTCTTGATGCTGGTTATGGGGTGTGAGACTGTACCCCTAACTTACAGACTACAGTATTCCTATACTAGTGAAGAGAGGGATAGTTTGGAATCCAGAATTTCGAAAGATGTTAAAAAACTATATGAAGGGAGTGCACTGAGACAAAGCAAGCTTGACACCTTAATCGCCTTGAATGATGAGGAAGAGGAATACTATAGGCAGAAATCATTCAAGTTTACGAGGGTAGGTGAATTTGAAGAGGGGCGACGGTTGATTGATAAGGCAGTCCAGCTAGATCCACTGAACGCTTTGTACTTCACTAGCTGGCAACTGCTCTTCAACTATAGGGACTATGAGGGAGCATTGGCAGATCTAGAGTACTACGACGATATTTCTGAGGGAGTAAGTTATGTATGGGGGGATAATGTAAATTACTTAAAAGGTCTTTGCTACAAGCAAATGGGCTTGTATGATCAGGCTGTAGAAGAATTTGATGCTTGCATTGACTTCGAAGCAGATAAGGTCTCTGAGTATGTCTACGTGTATCGAGGCATTTCTAATTTGAGACATGAATGTATAGATGAGGCTAAAAAGGACTTTAAAATGGCCCTCGCGATAGACAATAGATGCACGATGGCCTATGTATACATGGGAGAGGCCCTACTACTCTCGGAATCCTGCCATGAGGCAATGACCTACTTGCAAAAGGCAGAAGACTTACTTTGTCGAGGTGCGAAAAAGACCCATCCTTATTTTGAAGTTTTTGATGAAGTCTATCTAGACCAGGTTTATGATCTTATTGCCCAACTTGGCAGCGAATCAGAGGTGCAATTTTTCTAGGATTGCGTGTTTCATGAATACCTTCTCATCAGCTAATTCCATGTGCATTTTTAAAGGCTCAGGGATGGTCTGTTCCTCGAGAAGACAACCTTTTTGTATGTATGGATAAAGTTGGTCATAGCGACCGATCTTGTCTGGTGAAATACGGGAATATATGAATGAGCGATTGATGGCATCTAGGTTGCTAATTCCCGATGCCGCCATGAGCTCAACGAAACTTTTAACCGTTTCATGATGGTACTCTGCCACTCGCATTTTCTTATCCTTGACGACTAGTCCCTTCACTAGGTGAGGTTCTTGAGTAGCAACACCTGTAGGGCAAGAGTTCTTGTTGCATTCTAGGGCTTGAATACATCCTAGGGCCATCATCATTGCCCTTGCACTATAACAGACATCAGCACCAAGGGCGAGGGCCCTGTAAATGTCAAACCCTGAAACAATCTTCCCAGAAGCAATCAAGGTAATTTTGTGCTTTAAGTTGAAACCTTCCAAGGCATTATAAGCGAAAGAGAGACCGTCTTTGTATGGCATCCCGACGGAGTTACTAAATTCCACAGGCGCCGCACCTGTCCCCCCTTCGCCTCCATCGATGGCAATAAAATCGGGAGTGATCCCAGTCTTCACCATGGCCTTACATATACTAAGGAACTCAGATTTGTGGCCAATGCAAAGCTTGAACCCGACAGGCTTGTAGCCAGAAAGTTCTTGCATTTGCTTTATCAATTCTAGCAGTCCGATTGGAGTATTGAATGCCTTGTGGTAGGGTGGAGAAAGTACTGCCTTTCCAGCCTCAATATTTCTTATGGCTGCAATTTCTTTTGTTGCTTTCTTCGCAGGGAGGATTCCTCCGTGACCTGGCTTCGCTCCTTGGGAAAGCTTTAGCTCTATCATTTTTACGTTGGGAGCTGCTGTCCTTTGTCTGTACAATTCTGGGTCGAAATTTCCATCATCGGTCCTGCATCCAAAGTAACCTGTACCGATCTGATAAATCAAGTCGCCATTGTGCTTATCGTGGTAGGGGCTGATTCCACCTTCACCAGTATTATGGGCGAAGCCTCCAATAGCAGCACCGCCGTTCAAGGCTTCGATTGCGTTACTAGAAAGCGATCCAAAAGACATGGCAGACACGTTAAAGATACTTGCATGGTATACTTGCTTGCAAGTAGGACCTCCGATCCTCACTCTAGGATTTTGGTCGACCTTAGTGTGATCTAAAGCTGCAATCGAGTGGTTCATCCATTCATAGGACTCATCATAGACATTAAGTTGAGTTCCGAAGGGCGTCGTTGCTGTTTGATTCTTTGCTCTAGCATACACTAAAGAGCGATTTATTCTTGAGAAGGGTCTTCCATCATGGTCTGGCTCTACAAAATACTGGTATATTTTGGGTCGGAACCATTCTAGAATGTAGCGGGACCTCCCGAGAAGCGGGAAGTTGCGCATCAAAGAATGTTTTGTTTGAATCATGTCATAGGTTCCGACTATGATCAGCGGAGCCAATACGGCCAGTAAGAGCAGAAAAAAGGGAGAAATTAAGTAGGAAAGTAAGGCCGTTGCTACTATTGATATGACGGAAGCAAGGAGGAAGGTAGTTCGCATGAATTCAGATTTGTATCTAGCGCATAAATCTACTGAAAGTAGATAGAAATCGGTAATACATACCTGATTTTAGGTGTGACAAGCAAGTTCCTAGATATTTCACTAGGCAATTCAGTAAAATACAGAATATTATTTTTCAAATTTGCCTTGTTATGAAATTATTATTGTTTATGTATGTTCTGGCCTCAGGTGGGCTAAATGATAAATTTGCAGAATTCCACAAGCAGATATTTATTAATCAAGGTGGTATATATATGAATTCTAGATATATGATAATATCTCATATATAGTTTGGAATTCTCCTTTTTTATAGATTATATTTGGCTAACCAAAAGTCAGAAAACCAGTTCTCTACCACCAACTAAGAGTTAGCAGATTAAGCCTGTTTTCTCATATGCGAGTATTGCATTCTTTTCTGAGTTTTAGTTTTACTAAACCAATTGTATGCCTAACTACTAACCAAAATCCTCAGAAGATTCGTAAATCAATATCATTCATTTCTTGGAAATTTTGCAATTAAGCCTTGGCTGATATTGCATAGAATTAGATCGGATAAATTCGTTGTTCTAGGACAGTAGTGGACCTAGCTAGGCTAACCTTTTTATTATTAAACTTTAAACAATTCTTAAATGAAAAATTTATTTCTATTTGCTTTGGCAATGGCTTTAACAATCAGTGTGAATGCTCAGACATCCTCTAACGTTAACATCTCTAATCAGTCAGATGATAACAAGGTGAATGTACTTCAATCGGAGTTTGAATTCTACTTCGCACCTACAAGTCATACTTCAGATATAGACATCATCGATCGCTCAGACGATAATAGAGTTAATGTTTCACAGTTTGAGACTAGCAATTCTTCAATTGTCTTGATGGATCAGAGCTCTGATGATAATGTTG
>CAZMYK010000306.1:0-5429 GCA_964570435.1 uncultured Saprospiraceae bacterium
GTCCCGTTTTTTACGTGGGCTTAACATAATCGAGGCAATTAAAAACATTGTCGGAAAATATACGAGTTTCAAATAGCACAAGTCTATTCTACAAAAAGATGTGGCGAATGAAAAAAATGGCTTTCAATGAAACAGGTCAGCTACAATTTTCCATTAAAAAGCTTTAAGCTATCTTGGAGCAAGTGAACAAGGTGAGAAGCTTGGGGTTCTAAGCACCACTTCTGCAACGCCTATTCTGACCACCTAGACAATAGCTCTTTAATCAAATCTGATTCCCTGTGAATTTTCCTAAGCACTACTGATTTTCCGGTCGCGTACTTTGAGGAAATGTTAGCACTGGTCCTTCTTTCTTCGTCTAATCCTAGGTTGTACTTGTCGTTGATGAGGAGTTTTCCCTTGATCATCTTGTAGTCTCCAGTGACTTCAAATGCTCCGACTTTACTTCTCTTTCTGCCATGGCGCTCATAGTACTTTAGTTCATCCTCGTAGTTAAAGAAAAGCCGTATATTTTCTATATAGTAGTCTTCCTTTAGGGGATTAATAATATACGACTCGCTACTCTTCAACTTAATCATTGTTTCAGGCTCCTCATTGACTTTCAGACTTATTTTTCCATGACGAACATTGACCTGCACTTGTTGTCTAGGTGGAATCATATAATGTTGCTTGTCTATGTAGATATCTATCGCCTTATCACTAGGATTATCTATGAACGCAGGTTGAATAGGCTTAGAGCAAGAAACAATGGCAAGAGCGACTAAGAAAATAAATAGGGTGTGCTTGGGTGTATAAGTCATGACTTTGTGAAGTTATAAGAATTTCTTTAAGTAGCTTACTTATGAGTGCTTACTGCAGGCTATTCCATCTTCCAAATGATTATGATATACTAGGGAGCCGGTTTTTGATAAATTGAAGCATATTAAAAATCACACTTGTGCCCATTCATTTTTAACCACTTTTCTGCCTGCTTGTAGTTAGGCATCACCCTTCTTACTATGTCCCAGAATCTTGCTGAATGATTCATTTCTATAAGATGTGCAAGTTCATGGATGATGACATAGTCTTGGACAGCCTCTGGTGCAAAGAGAAGTCTCGTTGAAAGGTTAATATTGGATGAGGTCGAGCACGATCCCCAATTAGATCTGTTGTATTTCAACTTCACAGTTCTGATGTCCTTGCCATAGTAGGTGTCATTGATGAAGTGGACTCTCTGCGTTATTTTCTCTATGTAAACCTTCCCGATCACCCGGCTGATTAGAGCCGAGATCTCCTTTTCTGCCTCCCCAGGATCTGTCTCCGCGGCAAGCTTAATCCTGATTTCTCCGTTACCTAGGTACTTGGCAGAATGATTCTTATTGTCGCTACCTACAATTGACAGGTGATAGGAGCGATCATAAAGTTCGAAGGTATAGCCGGACTTGTAATCTTTCGATTCGAATCTTCGACGGAAGCGATCGTCAACCAATACTTTGTCTTTCAGCCAAAGGTAAAAGCGGTCTATCTGCACTTTTTCTTCCTTTTTAGAAAGAAAGAGAGGAAGCCTTAGAATCGCATGGTTCTTTCCTAGGGAAGCGCGAATCGAATTCCTCCTCTCCTTGTAAATCTTAACTGGAATATCCAGGTCATCGACCCTCAGCAAGTATGTCTTATGTTTAGATTTAGTGGCCAATCAAGTTAGGCATTTTTCTTTTCGAAAGCCTGCATGACATCTACTAGTCTCTGAACGCCAGCCTTTGGCATGGCATTATATATAGAAGCTCTAAATCCTCCCACTGACCTATGACCTT
This sequence comes from uncultured Saprospiraceae bacterium, assembly GCA_964570435.1. Classification (GTDB taxonomy): domain Bacteria; phylum Bacteroidota; class Bacteroidia; order Chitinophagales; family Saprospiraceae; genus Portibacter. The sequence goes on from CAZMYK010000306.1 coordinate 1,788, forward strand.
TGACACCGATTAGATTCGCTTCTGCACAATCTGCAAGGAAGGCCTCATTCAAAGAATCGTCATTAAGAAGAAAACAGACATTCATTCTAGAACGATCTTCATGGGCAGCAGTACCTACGAAAAAGGGGTTCCTATCTATCTCATCATAAAGAAGTGCTGCCTTTTCTATATTGATTTTTTCCATTGCTGCAACACCTCCATTAGCCTTAACCCATCTTAGCGTTAGCATTGAAACGTATATTGGGAATACTGGAGGTGTATTGAAGGAAGAGTTTTTGTCAATATGTGTCTGGTAATTCAACATCGTAGGAAGCTTTCTTTCGACTTTTCCTAGGAGGTCTTTTTTGACGATGACCAGGGCCACTCCTGCCGGTCCCATATTCTTTTGGGCTCCTGCATAAATTACTGAGAACTTAGAAACGTCCACTGGCCGGCTAAAAATATCTGATGACATGTCAGCAACGAAGGGAACATCCGTCTCTGGCCAATCAAAAATTTCTGTTCCAAAAATTGTATTGTTGCTGGTGAGGTGGAGGTACTTAAGATCTGAAGGAATCTCATATCCCTTTGGAATATAGGAAAAGTTTTTATCCTTGGACGATGCTAGGACATCAATATCTGCGAACAGTTTAGCTTCCTTGATGGCCTTGGTAGACCACGAACCAGTGTCTAAGAAGCCTGCCTTCTCGTTTTGGCCAAGTATATTCATAGCTGTCATGTAGAACTGAGAACTTGCACCTCCCGTAAGGAAAAGTACCTCGTAGTCTGATGGTACATTCAGTAGCTCGGTAACAAGGGCCTTCGCCTCATCTAGAACAGCCACGAACTCTTTAGATCTGTGAGAGATTTCAAGGATAGAAAGGCCCATATCACCAAAGGACAATGCTGACCTACTGGCTTCTTCTAATACCTCTTCTGCCAAGATTGCTGGCCCCGCATAAAAATTAATTTTCTTCATGAATTGATTTAGTTTTTTATAATTTCGATCAATACCTCTTTCGTAATATCCTTTGTGAATTTATTGTTGTCCTCTGATTTTAAGAGGAATGACCTTTCAGGCGCAAATATAATAGTCTGCCTACTTTCTGAAAGAATACTTTTCTGTAAACCTGTTATTTCTATTGCGCTTACTTGGTCCTTGCTTTTTCTCACCCTAAGTAAGCTCGTGGAAAGGCCATCTTCTAAGGCAGTATATACCACTTCAGTGTCTGACTCTTCTACCTTGTACTTGCCAGCTAAGGCTGCCTTATTAATATTATACTTTTTCATCATGTTCAACTCATCAGAAAGGTCATATGTGCTTATTTTTTTACTTTCTTCTTGCTGATCCAACTTCACTATCTTATTGACCTCGGCAAAGGTCTTCTGGTCGCTACTTAGCTGGCCGACATAGTCTTCTAAGTCAAAGTAAAGGGAAACATCTCTACCTACCTCTTCTGTATTGCAAGAAGCCATCACGAGTAGGATTAAGAAGGAATGTAAGAGCTTCATTTTACGAGGTTTTCTCCTGTCATTTCTGAGGGACATTCGAGGCCCATTAGACTTAAAAGGGTGGGAGCTACATCGGCCAATTTACCATTACGAATGGTCTTGTCCTTTCCTTCTTCACTTAGATAGAAAATGGGCACCATATTAACAGTATGTGCCGTGTTCGGGCTGCCATCCTTGTTCATCATGATATCTGCATTGCCATGGTCCGCTATGATAATGATCTCATATCCTTTTGGAAGAGCGGCTGTGGCGATTTGACGGACACAGTCATCCACCTTGCTTGCTGTTATCTTACATGCCTCGAAATCCCCAGTGTGACCTACCATGTCGGCATTTGCGAAATTTAGACAGATGAAGTCAGGAGTGTTTTCATTAATATCCGCTACAATCTTGGTCTTGACTTCTTCGGCGCTCATTTCAGGAGCCAAATCATAGGTCGCAACATTTGGCGACTTGACCAATATTCTTTTTTCACGAGCAAATTCCTTTTCTTGACCACCGGAGAAGAAGAACGTAACATGCGGATACTTTTCTGTTTCAGCAATTCTCACTTGGCTAAGACCTGCTTCAGCTATCACCTCGCCGATTGTATTTTTGAAATTGTCCTTTGTATACATGACCTTGATGCCCTTGAAACTTGCGTCATAGGTTGTCATTGTCACAAAGTTTAGGTTCAATTTTCGCATTTCGAAGTCCTTCTTGTCTTCTTGAGAGAGGACATTCGTAATCTGTCTTGGGCGGTCAGTTCTGTAGTTGAAAAATATAACAAGATCGCCGTTTTCTATAGTCTGGGCAGCTTCAGATCTGCCATTGTTGACAAGCATTGGTGGCATGAATTCGTCAGTCTTGCCATCGTCATAAGTATCTTGTATAGCACTTACTGGGTCACTCGTAATACTTTCTGAAATGCCATTCACAAGCAGGTCGTAGGCCTTCTTTGTTCTTTCCCACCGATTGTCTCTGTCCATTGCGTAGTAACGTCCGATGATGCTTGAAAGCTTAGGTTTTTTTAGGTCAATGTAGTCTAAGATGTCCTTGATGTATCCCTTACCTGACCTTGGATCAGTGTCTCTACCGTCCAAGAAGGCATGGATGAAGACGTTAGGTAGGTTGTATCCTTCAGTGGCATCAATCAAGGCTTTGAGGTGGTCTAGATGAGAGTGTACTCCACCATCAGACACGAGACCCATAAGGTGGACCTTTTTGTTTTTGTCTTTGGCATCTTGGAGGACATCAACTAAAACATCATTTTTGGCAAATTCGCCATCAGAGATAGCCTTGTTGATCCTTGTGAAATCTTGGTAGACAATCCTGCCTGCACCTATATTAAGGTGGCCTACTTCTGAATTTCCCATTTGTCCTTCAGGAAGACCTACTTCCATTCCGAAGGTGACTAGTTCAGCATTGGGAAAGGTTTGGTAAAGGGAGTCTATATAGGGTGTTTTTGCCTGAGAAATAGCACTCACCTTAGGATCCTTGCCATGCCCCCAACCGTCAAGTATTAAGAGGATTGCCTTTTTCTTAGCCATATCTGTATATTAAGGCTGCAAAATTACTCATTTATATTTCAATATTAGGTTATGAGATATAGAAAATGAACTAAGCTTGCGTGCTTCGGCGTTAATATTAACAAATATGAAATAATGAGAATACTTTTCACAATGATCCTGGTCTCTTTTCTTTCTCAAATGGCAGTGGGGCAGGATGGTCTATTCTCGGCTATTAGCAAGTCGGATGTGGCAACCCTTAGTGAAAAATTTAGCAATGATGTAGAGATTTGCATTGGTACTGAGCAAGACTTTTATTCTAAGGCAGGAGCAGTTAAACGCTTAGAGCGATTTTTTGCTAAGGTAGAACCAGGTAAGTCAAGCTTCAAACACAAGGGTAATAACAAAGATAAGACAAGTGAGTATTCAGTAGGAAGTATGTCTTCCAAGGAGGGTGAATATCGAGTATTTATCTACTACGAAGGCGACAAGGTCACAGGCCTTATGTTCAATAAGGAGTGAGCGATACGCAGTAATTTTAACGGAGTTAAAATAGCGAGCGAACCGACAGCAAACCTGTTGGGTGTGACTGAACGAACTCTTTCAGAATCGGACACGACAGTGTACGAAGAGAAGGAAGCTCGAAAGCGGATGGGCAGCCTCT
>CAZMYK010000307.1:0-5420 GCA_964570435.1 uncultured Saprospiraceae bacterium
CCGGCACCTACAACAATGACATCATATTCTGGAAACATGGCGCAAAAGTACGCTTTTTTTTGTTTTTGTAGGACACGGCTAAGGAACTTCCAAATAGCCAGTGCGACTGCACTGCTTGATAGTCCTATCAGGAGTCAAGGGATAGGAGACAAGCGCCGTAGCAACTTAGGCATTCAACCAGTTCTTAAACGAGGGAACCTTGTCTCGGCTGACAAGCGTATCCACGTCACTTCCTTGCTTTAATTTCAGCTTAAGTCTATTGTTAAAGTGTGCAGAAATTCGGTCTATCGACTTAATATGTACCAATTGCTTCCTGTTGATTCTGAAAAATTTCTTTGGATCTACTTCTTTTTCAATACTACTTAGGGTAGCGTCGAAGACATACCGCTTGCCAGTTTCACTAACTAGAAAGGTAACACTATCTTCTGAGTAAAAGAAAGCGATTTCATCTGCAAGAACGAAGGAATAGGAATCTTTTTGCTTAATCAAGAAGCGCTCCTTATAGGCCTTCTGCAAGTTAACACTTTCGATCAATTTGGTAAAGGTAGCCATAGAAGCAGTCATTCCTAATTTGTTAATCTTTTGGTACTTACCGATGGCATCAGCCAACTCCACTTCATCTATGGGTTTCAAAAGGTAGTCAATGCTGTTCACCTTGAAGGCTTTCAGGGAATACTGATCAAAGGCCGTCGTAAATATTACCGGAGCATTAACTTCGACTTTTTGAAAAATTGAAAAACTCAGATCATCTGCCAGTTGGATGTCCATAAAGATGAGATCCGGGGATGGGTGCTCTGAAAACCATTCTACGGCATCCTCTACACTATCTATTACAGCAAGGATTTCGTGCTTATCTAGTATTTGCTTAATGAGCTTCTGAAGTCTTTGGGCAGCATGAAACTCATCTTCGATGATTAGTAGTTTCATTTCTTAAGTATTTCGTGTTTTTTTAGTAAAGGAAGTCTAACAACAAATTTTTGACCTGTTTCTTCTATTTCTACCTTCCTATCTGAAACATAGCTATATCGCAGATTGATATTTTGGAGACCTACTCCTGTCGAAGGCATCTTCTGTTTTCTCAGTTTGATACTATTTTCCACCACCAGATAATTATCAGCACTTTCAATACTTATATGCAATGGGTACTTACTTGATACTACATTATGTTTGATCGCATTCTCCAATAATAGTTGCAGCGACAAGGGAAGAATGTGGTAGTCGAGCAGGTCATCTTGGATATTAAATGTCACTTCCAGGTTGTCCTTGAAGCGTTCCTTCTGCAGGAAAACATAGGCGTCAATGAAGTCAAGTTCTTGGCGCAATGGAATCACGTATTCGTCCCTACTTTGCAAGATATATCGATACACTGATGATAGTTTTTTCAAAAATGAAGTAGCTAAGTCTTGGTCTTCAGGTATGATATTCATCAAGGTGTTCATGCTGTTAAACAGGAAGTGGGGATTCACTTGATTTCTTAGACCTTGTAATTCTGACTTGATGTGCTCCCTCTTTTGCTTTTCCTGCGCAATCAGTAGCTTTCTATTTTGATGGTAGAGATACATGGCTTCATAAATGGTTAATATAAAAAAGCACGAAAAGTAAGTGGCAATGAAGCCCTTGATCACTGTTCCAGTTCTAGGGAAGTTTAGAACTGAATGGCAGAAAAATGTAATAGCCGTTCCCAAGACTACACCTATCACAAGCACGAAAACAAGTTCTCTAATGATCCTATACCTGGTCGCACTCAGGTGAGGGTGGTTTTTTCTTAAGTTGATAACATAAAACCTGACCGCGATCCAGTAAAGTAGGGAGTGCAAAGACGATTCAATGACCTTCATTAGGTATACATTCAAATCCCACGCCTTGCTAAAATCCTTAAAGAATATGAAAGGGACTAAGAGCCCTAGTAAGGGAATGCCGATCAGAGTAAACTTAGCGTCATCAAATCCCAAGTACTTCTTTCTGTCCTCCCGTTTTAATCCTAAGATCATATTCTTCTAGCCTATCTAGGTCTCTTCCTGCAAGATACTTAAAACTGTATCCTATACATAAAATCAGGAAAGAAGCCTAGTTGGTTCACATCATTCACTTCATTCGTAAGTGAGTTGTAGCGTCTAGTAAAGAGGTTGTCATTGTTGGTTACATTCTGTAGGTCAAAGTAAAAGTGGTGGGATACCCGTCTCTTCAAACTATTCACCTTAATCCCTAACTTAACATCCCATCTGAAATAGGGATCGAACTGCTCTGAATAGGCATTGTCTAATTGCAGAACCTCCCTTTGAACTAGTCTTGATGCCTCCAGATCAACAGGTGTCGTATATCTACCACCGGCAGTGGTTAACTTGGTATCGAGTGTGAAAGCAAAACGATCCTGTCTTCCAAACTTGAATTCCTTCCCAGCTAAGACATTGAAAACATACCTATTATTAAAAGCAGTGTTTCTTTCAATTCCATCGCTACCCTTGTATTTGGAATCGTAAATAGACGCAGTGAGTAAGCCATAGTAGCCCTTACTAAAGAACTTTTCAATAGTGAGCTCTAGTCCGACATTGCTACCAGTCCCCTCGTTCACAAGACCTTCCTTATCCGTGGCAAAGCCAAAGTCTGCACCCTCATTTAATAGTGAAAAGCTGCTTGCTTCGGGATCAACAGGAACATTATCAATCAACTGGTAGTAGGCTTCCACCTTTGCCCTCCACGAGCTTCCTAGCTTCGAATCAAGCCCTACAACAAAGTGCTGATTCCTTGTTGGATCTAGGTTGATATTTGTCTCTTCGAAAATACCAGGTGAGACCTCTTCTTTTTCAAGAAGAATCGGGAGAGAAACATACTGATGATGTACACCATATCCAATATTGACCGTGTGCCTCTTAGCAAGATTATAGTTCAAAGCCAACCTTGGTTCAAGTGCCCAAGTGTCATTCAAGAACAAGTGTTGAAAGTGCAGACCTGTATTCAAGGTCAATTTCTTGTTGATTCGATATTGTGTTTGTGCATATGCTTGTAGCAAGTCCGAGCCATCATTAAAGTCGTAGAGTGGGAACCACTCTTCAGTAAAAGTTCTAGATCTTGTAAAAAGATCAAATTCGGAGTGTTCATACAAGATTCCAAGTCTTGCATTGAACTTAGCGTTGAACTTTCTATTTACAAAGCTCGAAAGCGAGTACCTATCCTCGGTATTGTTAGCTTCGAAAAATCGCTCGCTAGCTTCTTCACCAGTCCCAATGTTAAGGATCCGGTCATTGTCGAAAATGTTTCCTGAGGTCGAAGCTGATGCAACCGTTCTTACATACGTTTTCTTGTTGATCAGAATATTGTGCTTAAGTCCCACCACCCCAAATCTAGAATCAGCAAAGGCGTCTTCATCACTGGCAGCAAAAAGGTCGTTCTCATCTACTTCATCATGCAAGAAGTCGATGTCACTGCTTCCTCCTATTCCAAAGAGAGAAAATCTTCCCATCTTACTTTTTCCAAAATCGATATTGAAGGAAAGGTCTCGGTAGTCTGGGGTTGCATTGGTACCGATAGGCAAATTAACAGCTTGGGCAAAACCCAAGAAGGAGTATCTACCTGTGACTAAGTAGGATGAGCCATTGGCCCTATTGATCGGACCCTCCGCCATCAATTCGATCCCACTCACAGCACCGATCTGCAACATAAATTCATGCTTGTCCTTGTTTCCCTTTCTAAAGCCGAGGTCGAAGACTCCAGCACTAGCATTTCCGTATTCCGCTGGAAAGGCACTTGTTAGGAAGTCTGAGTTCTTCAGCATATTAGGGTTCAGCGCGCTAACTGGACCACCTGTACTTCCAAGGGTCGAAAAATGGTTGGGGTTGGGAATTGGAATTCCTTCCAAACGCCATAGTACTCCAGTAGGAGAATTACCCCTGATCACTATGTCATTTCTTGAATCATTTGCTGTCGAAACACCTGCAAAGTTAGATGCCAGCCTTGCAACATCGGACCTCCCACCTGAATACCTATTCACCTCTTCCACACTGAATGTGCGAGCAGAGATGGTCGCTAGTTCGTTCTGTGCCTTATCCTTCTCCACCTCAGCTGTGATAACTACTTCACTTAGCTTATTGATGGCTTCTTCTAGTTTGATTTCCAAGACGACTTCCTTACCTGAATTAATCTCCACGTTGGGAAGAGTAATCGTACCATAGCCTAGGTAGGAAACCCTGACTGCATACCTTCCGAGAGGCACATTGCTGATCGCAAAATTTCCATCTACATCGGTAACTGCCCCCATGAACGTGGCTGCTTCTAGAATTTCTATCGTTGCTCCAACCAAGGGGTAGTCTGCCTGTGCATCTAGCACTTGGCCCTTAACATTTTGCTGTGCAAGCACTGCTCCAGTGGAAAGTAGGAAGAACAGGAAAGTAATTTTCAATAATTTCATGACAATAAGATTTTTGTTTTTGATTGTGCTTCAAATTTGGGTAAAAGACCCTTTTCGAAGTAGCAGAAAACTCTGAGTCTTGGTATTTCTTGCTGAATCGTAGTATTTGGAACTTGAATCGTTTCCGCAATTTGCAGTCTTGCAAGAAGCTAAATTACTAGGGCTTGAAAGATCCTCGAATGGGCCGTAAGTTAGGAGCTAAGCCAAACTTTCCATGGATCCCTAGGAAATGATTTATGTATTACAAAGGCAATCACAAAACGCAGTCCTTTTTTTAATACTTTTGTAGGACAAATAAGCATGGGAATGGAACACCAGATATTGAACAATGAACAGAAGGCCCTTGAAATCAACTTGGACAGCGCCATCTACGGTACTTTCGCTGAGATCGGAGCCGGCCAAGAGGTAGCAAGGATATTCTTCCAGGTAGGAGCTGCGGCGGGTACCATTGCAAAGACCATGTCTGCCTATGATAAGATCTACTCAGACCGGATTTATGGGAAGGAACCCTCAGGTAGATATGTCTGTGAGTCTCGGGTTTACAAGATGCTAGACCACGAGTACAATCTAATGGTGGAGAGATTACAAGAAGAACTTCCTGATAAGACCTTCTTTGTATTTGCAGATACTGTAGCGGCAATCAATTATTCCAAGACCATCAAGGGAGATGGATGGCTTGGTGTACGATTCCAACTTACTCCCAACTCAGCGCCCAATGATCTTGTTCTTCATGTGAAAATGAAGGATACCAATAACAAGTTGCAGCAGGAGGCTGTGGGAAAGCTGGGCGTGAACATGATCTACTCATGCTACTTCCATAAGGATAATCCTAAGGCATTTGTAGCTTCCCTAATCGATGGCTTAGAAGAGCGCGTTGAGGTTGATATGATTAGACTCACGGGACCTGACTTTGAAAATGTGGATAACCGACTTCTCGGTCTCTACCTTGTAGAACATGGCCTCACTGAGGTCACGATGATCGGTCCGGATAAGCAATCCGTTCACGCCTCCGAGT
>CAZMYK010000308.1:0-5411 GCA_964570435.1 uncultured Saprospiraceae bacterium
TCTGGTCACCGATATTGGATTCAATGCTGAAATCTGGTCTAGAAGTAGGATAAGACCATCCATAAACCTTACCGCTAAGGGTAAGTTCAGATTCAACTGTTACCTCACTTAGATCAGGCATGGCAATTATCTCAACATCCCCAGTAAGCACTAGTTGTAGTACAGCTTCTTCGGATTCGGGTAAGTCAAAGACATTTGTATACTTGCTCACCTGGCCATTAAGCCCTGTACTAAATCCTACAATCAAAATTAAAATTTTCAAAAAATTCATGTTTAATAATTTATATGGTTAAGCATAGTACATAGTAATACAATGTATATGCACAAAAAAATTACTTGTGAAAAAGCTTCATCAACAAGGTCACCACTAGGTAGAATATTCCAGCTCCAAGTAGGCACGTGGGTATGAACCACCATCCCATGACCTCTCCGTACAAGGCATGATCCTGAATAAAACCAAAGCCCATAAATTCTCCATCTAGATAGAATAGTCCAGTCTTCTTAGGGAAAGCTATTTTTAGAGCTATCAAACCAACGAAAGTGAACAAAAACAGGTACAAGATCGAAAACAAAATCGACTTGAAACCCTTGCCAATATTGAGGGCTAGTCCTTGAAAGACGTGCTTGGGATTGAAGGTAGTCAACGCTTGATCCATCTTCTTTTTTGCTACCAACGGCTTCAAAAAGTCTTCCGGCTCCCCCAATCTCTCTAAGACATCCATCAAACCTGATACCTCGTCTCCACGATTAGATCGTTCCATCCCCTCGTAGACATGACTCTCAATTTCTTTCAGCAAATCATTTTGATCTTCAGAAGAAAGCACTTTCGATATTCTCTTGATTCTCTTTGCGTAGTTGTCGTAGATCTTTTGAGCAGCATCGCTCTTCATTTTAATACTTGTCATGTCGAGATTTTTTTGATTGACCGATCTAAAACATTCCAATAATCTTGCATTTCTGATAGGACATCGCTTCCCTTCTCAGAGGTCTTGTAGTACTTTCGCGGAATTCCAGATTCTTGTTCTACCCAACGTGCAGTAACAAGCTCCATTTTCTTTAGCCTATTCATTAAAGGATAAAGGGTCCCCTCCGCAATATCAATCTTGGTACTATTCTTTACATTTTCGATCAATTCATAGCCGTATAATTCCTTGTTTTTTAGAATACTCAGAACGATAAAAGAAAGAAGACCTTTCTTCATCTGAGATTCCCACTTGCCTATGAATTCACTTTTCATATAACAAATGTAATACATTATACATAGTTATGCAAGGTACATAGCAAAACAAACTTTTTGGATTGCCTAGGCAATAGCTCACTACGCCCGTCCTGTAAGTGTTTGGGGTGCCTAAAAAAAATAAAAAATTATTTGTAGGATGCCAAGAAGCTGCACTTCCTTGCCGCAATCCGTAGCTTTTAAGCCGGACTACAAATAGAGCAAGAAAGCGACGGATTTGATTATTCGGCATCCATCCTCACAAGACCAAGGAGCTACGCTTTATGCTCCGCTACCATTGCCATACTAAAAGTGTCACTTCACGTTCTTGATTTATCACTCCTCCAGCCAATTCGCATTCTTTAAAATCCTTAAGCCTTCTTCAATTACAGCACTATATCCAGTGAATGGCCTATTAAATAGAGCAATATACACAATGTCCTTTTCAGGTATCGAAATGAAAAATGAGCGAAATCCACCTTGAGATCCAGTGTGGAAGACCACTTTTACCTCATCAGCATCAACACCAAATCTTGAATTGGTATTGAGAAACCAACTGTATCCAACAGTAGGTTCGTTTCTTCCCTCCCATTCAGATGGCATGTAAACTTGTCGCGATTCATCTAGGACTTCCTTCGATAAAAAGCGATAAGATCTCATTGCTTTTTCATACTTGGCCAATTCTACCACAGAACTCCACACCCCTCCATTTCCCGCAGCGGCAAAGGTCGGCACTTCACCGTAGTCTGATTCCACAAAGCTGCCTCCTTCCATGATATATCCATGAGCAACCTCAGATGCTGGATGGGACCCATCCGTAATCGTACTCCTTTCCATTCCAGCGCTAAGAAATATTTCTCTTTCGACAAAAGACTGCCATTTCTCACCAGTAACCTGCTCAATGATAAGAGCTAGACCATTAAATGCAGGATTCGAGTACTTAAATTTACTGCCAGGAATAAATTCTAATTCTCTTGTTTTCTTAATTGGATCCCAATTTCCCTTGTCTTTAGCGCTTATAAAAAAGGCACTTTTTCCTCGAATATTTCGGATATCTGGGAGGCCAGAAGTATGGGAAAGCAAATGTTCTATTCTTACTGAATCAGCAATGGAGCTATCAGAAAAGTCCGGGAAGTACTTTGAAATGGGATCCTTAACTGAGAGTTTACCTCGCTCATGCAAGATCAAGATGGCATTCGAAACAAAGGTTTTCGAAATCGATCCCGTATTGAAGACTGTATTTTCCGTGATCTGTTCGCCACTCTCGATATTAGCAAGCCCATAGTTACCGAGAAATTTTACCTCCTCACCCTTCATCACCAATATCGAACCTCCAGGCTCACTAGCCTCAAATAGCCCTTTGCATAATTCTTCGAAGGCCTCATTGACCAATCCATCTTGTGAAAAAAGAGGTCTCAGAAGGGAAGAAAGTAGGCAAACAAGCAACAGAAAGAACCTCATAATCGCGATTTTTAGTACCACCAAGTTAGATATTAAAATAGAGATAGTTCCTACTGTACAAGTGACCTCCTCACTTCGTCTAATAACTTAGAAGTCAAAAGATCATTTTTACTAATTTGGGCGTTGGTAACATGAGAGAGTTTCTATTCAGGAAAGAAAAATATGGATTTGAATTACTAATGGACCTGCATACCCTAGAGGGTAATCCCAATCTATTTTTCGAACGAAGAATCCACATTACCGACTTCTTTGAAGTCTTTTTCTTCGAAAAAGGTAATGGAACCATAGAATTAAATGGAAACTTAATCGAGGTAGAGGACCGATCGATATTCTTTATCTCTCCCTTCCAAAAGAAAAGTTGCATTATTGATAAATCCAATGTTGAGGGTTTTCATCTGGTCCTTTGCGATGATTTCATGTCCGACTTCTTCGAAGACAAGCTTTTTGTCTATCGGATGAACTTTTTTTATGATTCAGTCTTTCCTCAGCACCTTTGTCTAAATCCTGAAGATTTTTCGACAATTAAGAACTCCCTTACCGAGATTACCTCTGAAATTGCTGACTATCGCGACGATAGTGTACACATCATCAGATCTCTATTGTATTTTTCATTGGCAAAGCTTAATCGGCTATATGCTCAGGCCTACAATCTTAGTGCTAAGACCTACGGCGATAGTATAGCATATCAATTCAAGGAAGTCCTAGAGCAAGAAATAAGGAGCCTTCATTCGGTACAGGAATACTGCCAGAAAATGCAGGTTTCGCGCCATCAACTAAATACTTCCCTAAAGGAACACTTTGGCTGTACGACTCTAGCCTTGATTCATAATCGTCTCTTGCAAGAAATAAAAACGGACCTCTTGTACACAGATTTTCCAATTTCCAAGATTGCCTTTGAATTGAATTTTAGTGAATCCAACAATCTGACCCGCTTTTTTAAGAAGATGACAGGGCTTTCTCCTTCCCAATTTAGAGCAAACAAGCAAATTGATAGAAAGCATTGAAGTATTGATACATACAAGGCTTATTCATCTTGCTATGTTTGTATCAAACAATAGATGTCAAATGAAAATTAGATTCCTAAGCTTCGTATTTTTATCCCTTGTCTTAAGCTTAATCACTTATGGTCAAGAATCCATTGAACTCCAAGACAACAATTGGGATACTGAAAAAGCGCGACTTGCACAATTTGAAACTGTAGATGGTGTCCAAACTCTACTTCTTAATGGACGAGCTACTCTAAATCATCATAAATTTTCCAATGGGTCCATAGAAGTGGACATTTACCCGAATCAAAAAAGGAGCTTTGCAGGGATTTCATTTAGAAAGCAAGATGGAACCTATGAGGAAGTCTATCTAAGAAACCATAAGTCCGGGCAAGTGGACGCTATTCAATATACTCCAGTCTTTAATCTTGAAAGCTCATGGCAACTTTATAGTGAGCATCAAGCACAGGTCAAATTTTCTAGCCAGAAGTCAAACCATTTAAAAATTAAGGTGGATGGGGAACTTGCTGACATCTTCATTAATGATGAGAAGGTACTAACAATTGACGATTTGCGCAGTGGAAATAAGCAGGGCAGCATTGGACTATTTTCCTTATTCGAAAACAGATTTGCAAACTTCAAAGTTGTGCATATCCCCGAAAATCCAAAAGCACATAAAAGGACAGGTACGAGTGATGGCCACGGCGTCATTAAAAAATGGGAGCTTACGGAGGCCTTTATATTCTCTAAAGATAGTCTCGACAATATTGACTTCGCTAAGCATCACTATAAGGAGGTAATTACTGAAACATCAGGCCTCCTGCCGATATCGAAGTTCATCCAGAAACCTTCGGCTGGAAATTTTGAAGGTAATGCAGAAGTATATACAATTGCACGTTTGCAAATTGACTCGGATACAGCTTCCGAAAAACTATTTTCTTTCGACTACAGCGACCGTATCTACCTCTATTTGAATGGTAGATTATTGTTTTCAGGTAATAATGCTTTTCGAGCAAAAGGACTGCAACACACCGGTCATATTAATATGAATTCTAATACCCTCTACCTAGATCTTAATAAGGGAAAGAATATATTGCATTGCGTCGTTGTAGACAGGGCCAACGGCTGGGGCATTCAAGCTAAAATCCGCTAGCTGCTGGCTGATTCGCGATTTTAAATGATGCAAAGTTCTTTCGCTTTAGAATCTGAAGTCTAGGTTATTTGACTTGCATCCAGGACAATGTAATAGATCGTCTGGTGCACCAATCAAGGATTATAAAAACTCTTTTTAGTTAACAGAAATCATGGACACTTGTGCATGGTTAATTCTAATGATATTAACGGCATTGGGCCAATCACTCCTTATCATTCCCGTCTTCCGAGCGTAACTATTGCTGGTTTGATCTGTACAATCTATTTGTCCCAAAAAAACTCAGTACCACACTTTCTGGTCCTGCCAAATTTGAAATTGGAAATAGCATAGACCTAAGAACGTTCTACCGCTTCATACTCTAGACTTAATCTTGTTATGGGAAGACATGCATTTTAACACTTTCATGCCTTGAATTGGTATTAATTGTTAAATTTACCCCGCAATTGTAGTCACCATAATTACGGAATTTAATAGTTAATATGGTATTCTTAGAATTTGAAAAGCCGCTAGAGAGCCTGTATGAGCAGCTAGAAAAGATCAAAGCTGTGGGAGAAGAAGGAGACATAGATGTCAGCGATAAGGTGAAAGAGCTAGA
>CAZMYK010000309.1:0-5405 GCA_964570435.1 uncultured Saprospiraceae bacterium
CTTCCCAAAACCAATTTCGTCTTCGAGTTCTGGAGGAACTGAATAGGTATATTGCCTTGGTAAGGCTAGGGGCAAAATTACATCAACATATAAGACTTCTGAACTCATTGACCTGCAAAGAAAAGCAATATTAAGGAACCAACCATGAACCTTCCCATTCTTCCTTCCTTAAAAATCGAGCCCTTCTATGCTGCTCCCTTCCTAGCTCCAGAATTTCTATTTCTTGAGCAATAATCCGCAGAAGGCAGAAGTAGTTTGGCTTGGCCATTTCGTACGTTTCACTGTCCAATCGTCGGCCTGGAGCGTCCAGGGTAGAATAATCTCCTGGATTTTGCAAGGCGATTTTTTGGTGCTTGTCGAAAAGGAAACCTGACTTAATCACCTCGCATCTTCCTTTGATGGTGACTTGTACTCTCTTCAATGGATCATAAAAGAGCATGGAAGCGTTTTCATTTTTTTCTAAGTTTTCGACCTTAGCACTTCGAGCATCTGTATATATTAGTGTAGATAAGTCTATGTCTGTGAATCTCTTAACAACAGTCCTCATTGCTGGGTAGAAGTCCTGGGTTGCCAAAACTAAGGTTCTAAAAGGATGTCTGCGATCGTCGTTGGCGGTTCGTAAATCTTGAACAATGGACTCAAAAAGTGCGTATAAGTCACTGTCTTGGGATGGCATATTCCTTCAGTTTGTCAAGGGTCGTGAATTTCAAAGCCGAAATTTCAGTAGATTCCAAATGTACTGGTGGCGCAACGCCCGCTCTTTCAGCTTCGACCCATCTCGATATGCATAGGCACCATCGATCTCCAGGTTTCAGACCTGGGAAGGAAAATTTTGCATTTGGTGTCGTTAAGTCATTTCCACAAGTGGCTGTATAAGTTAAGAATTCATCAGTCATCACCGCACTTACGACATGGGTCCCGTAGTCTCGCAGATTTGTATGGCAATAACCATCTCTAAAATAGCCAGTTAACGGATCTACGCTACAAACTTGCAGCGGCTCCCCAAGTACATTTTGGGCTTGAGTCTTGACTGATTCGTTTTGAGCTTTCATAGCAGTAGTATAGAGAAGAAAAAGAAGAAAAATGACCGTCTTCATTATCTTACTAATAGATCCTTTGAGCAATTTGTTCATTCCTGGAAGTAATCTACCTCTTCAACTTCCGTTACCCTTCCCGGAACCAGCTGGTCCAGAGCTATTGCACCGATCCTTACTCGAACGAGCCTTAGTGTTGGGAATCCTACTGCTGCTGTCATCTTTCTAACCTGCCTATACCTCCCCTCCGTTATAATTATAGACACCCAGCTGGTAGGTCCATGCCGATCATCCCTGACCTTCTTGCTTCTTTCAGGAAAACGGGGATTCTCGATTCTAATGGCCTGGCTAGGAAGGGTCTTGTACTTCTTTCCATCAAAGCCGATTTCGACGCCTAAGCTTAGTTCTTGGAGGGCCTCATCTGTAATCACACCATCTACCTGGACATAGTACTCTTTCTCTACATTTGGCCGCCTAATTTTGTAACTAAGCATACCATCGCTGGTTAGGATTAGGAGTCCTTCAGAGTTTTCGTCTAGCCTACCTACTGCCATTGTTCCATCTGGAAAGTCGTAGAGATCTCCCAATAATTTCTTGTTCTTCCGATTGCTTTCTCTCCTAATAAATTGAGAAAGATAGCCATAGGGCTTATGAATAATAAAGTGCCTGTGCGCCTTCTCCTCTTTCCTCAAAACCATACAGATTGTGCTTGTCGAAAGGTATTTGCATGTGCATCTACAATGTCAGCAATTCGATCGGAGTAGCCACCACCCATACTCACAGCGACTGGAATATCGGCACTTTTGCATGCTTCAAAAACAAATCGGTCTCTTTCCTTACAAGCATCTTTGCTAAGTGAAAGACGACCCAGCTTATCTGTTTTCAAAACATCTACTCCACTGAGATAGAGCACAATATCAGGCTTGACATCTTGCAAAAGCTTAGGCAATCTTTCTTTTAGAATCTTCAAGTATTTGTCTCCTTCTATCCCATCTTCTAATCCGATGTCTAGGTCGGAAGACTCCTTTCTAATAGGGTAATTCTTTTCACCGTGCATGCTAAAAGTAAACACCTTCGATTCATTTTCAAATATCTTCGCTGTACCGTTTCCCTGGTGAACATCAAGATCAACTATCAAAAATTGCCCAATAAGTCCTCTGCTGATGTAGTAATTTGCAGCTATTGCGAAGTCATTAAAAATACAAAAGCCTTCACCCGAATCAGCAAATGAGTGGTGCGTTCCGCCAGCTACATTCATGGCAACCCCAAACTTCATTGCATAGGCAACGCATTCTACAGTTCCCATAGCTATGTAACGCCCTCTCTGGATCAATTCAGGCCGCACAGGAAAGCCGATTTTTCGTATCTCCTTCTTAGTCAGAAGATTGCCCTTTAGCTTCGTCCAATATTCAGGAGTATGAGTGAGCAAGATGTCTGCCTCTTCTAGCATTTTAGGATGGAAAAATTGATCTTCAGAAATACTGCCCTCATACAAGAGTTGTTCTGGAATCAGTTCATACTTGGCCATCGGAAAACGATGTCCTTCAGGAAGTTCGTACTTGTATACTGGAGAATAGGCAATCTTAAGCATCTATCGCATTAAGGTGACATCGCCAGAAAGGGTCTGACTGCCATCAGGAAAGTCAACGACGATATAGTAAATATAGACTCCAGGGTCGTATCCAAGGCCATCCCACCCAAAAGTAGCGTCTCCGGTCAGACCATTCTTAATTGAATGCACGCGATTTCCCCATCGATCATAAATTAGGAATTCTTTAAACTCGAATGAGCCTTCAGATGCCACATAGAAAATATCATTTATCCCATCGTCATTTGGGCTGAAGATATTAGGGGAATATATAACCGAAGCAGCTATGAATGAAAGCATTATGCTATCTGTTGTAAGGCATCCGTTCACATCAATTACTTCAAGTTTATAAGTGGTATTGCTAGTAGGTCTTGCCTCTGGATTTTCACAATTGCTACAAGATAGTCCATCTGAAGGTGTCCAACGTATCTGATCGATCATTCCTGAGAATTCGAACATGAGTTGGTATAGTCCATCCTCCCTAAGGCTTGAAGTAATGTCCAGGGATTCATCATCTAAGTCTTCTATGACAAAATTTTCAATGATTGAACAGCCATCCGTTGAGAAGATAACCAGCTCATGCGGTCCAGGAGCAATGTCTTCAATAGCAAGGCCACTTACAAAATAATCACGTATAGAAATACCATCAAGAATCACATCCTCGATCATTGCAAGACCACTTTGAATGTCAACCGTTAGTGATCCTCCGCCTCCCAACAAACAATCAGGATTCTCTGTCCTAAATTCGGCTTCTATACCCACAACTTGAAGGTCAATATCAACGATACTATCGCAGCCAAGTGACGAAAGAAGGGTCTCTTGTCCTTGTGGATTGTTTGAATTGTAGGTCACGCCATTAACAACAACGGAGTCACCATAACACACCTGATCATTAATGCGACTTGAAAGAGATTCCACGAAGTTGAGGTCAATCAAGAGGTATTGGTCGCAACCTGAAGTCGACCCGCTGGTGACCACCTCTTCACCTTGAGACATCGATTGGTCATACTCAACCCCATTGATAAAAATAGAAGTATCGCTGCAATACGTCTGATCAAAGAACAGCGTGTCTGCCATCAATATTTCCAAGTCAATCAGGTAGATGCTATCGCATGATCCCTGATTTTCGATGGTCTCCATCCCGCTAGGGTTGTCAGCGCCATAGGGCGTCCCATTAATGTCCACCACCCTATCTGAACAAAGCGCAAAGTCGATTTCCTCTGTGAATGACATGTCAAAAGTGAGTTGAACGACGACAAAACTATCACAGCCTGCAGCATTTGGTTCTTCCAATTCAACAATTCCAAAGTCCCTGAATACATCAAATATCTCACCTTCGACCAATACAGTGTCTCCAGGACAAAAATTTCCATCAACTAGCGAATTGCTACTGGCGTTGGACATCACATTTACCTCCACTATGCTATCGCATCCCATTGAGGATTGAAAAGTAGTAGAACCAGAAGTATTCAGACTCGAGTAAGTAACACCATTAATTACTGTATCCATATCATTGCAAATGAGAACATCCAACAGTGTTCGGATTTCATTGTCAAATGTTAGGTCGATGTCAATAATACTATCACAGCCATTCTCATCTGCGGCAAGAAGCATTTCTGTCCCTGTCGGGTTCCCCTCGTTATATGTTATGCCATCAACTATCAATGAATCTCCAGTGCATAAAACTGGATCTACCAATATTCTATTCTCAGGTCTAAATTGTAAATTAATGGTAATGATGGAATCACAACCAGAAACCGACGAACCCATTTCGCTCCCTGAAGGTCTTGAGCTATAATAGATTTCTCCGAAGACATCTACCGAGAAGTCGGGGCAAACCTCTCCGTCAATCAGCTCATTCTTCTCCTCTTGACCTTGGACAATAATTCGGGCAGTATCAGGAGCACAAGTTCCGCTTGATGACACGATGTAAAGCACTTCGATTGTGAATGGAGGGTCGTTAGGCAACATCGAATAGGTCGTCTGGTTGATAGGACTACCATCTAGGGCCTCAAAGGTACCAGATAGTCCATTATCGAAGGTAAGGGTATTGATGTCAATCATCTCACCTGTGCATATCTCACCAGTGTTGTTAGGTCCTGCTTCATTGGCAGCTAGAACATTGATTGTGTATACGGCCTCATCAGGAGGACAGGGCAAAACTGCCGTTGTCTGGTACATCAGCATCACCTGTGGCAGACCTAGCAGGCCAATATCTAAGGTATCATCTAAGATGGGATTCCCCACTAGGTCGAAGAAGGTACCTGCATCCGCTCCGGCAGGAACTAGGTTCTGTAGGGCCAACTTCCCGTTGAAGCAAGTGTCTATTGTCATGTCCATACCTGCATCCGTCTGCTGACCGATGGTTATTTCTATCCTCTGTTCGTCTGAACAGCCTTGAGCTTCGTCATAGGCATATACCACGGTATCACCAGTAAATATGGTTCCAACGGGAATCTGATTACCCATACCTCCAGGCATATCATAGTAGGCTTGATTTCCAGATTGGAAGAGGATGTTGATATTATTCAATATCAAGGAATTGCATGCCTCCAAACTAGGAGACATCATGATATCTGGGCCACTAGTCAGAACTAGGTCCAGCGCTTGCGGGGAAGAAGTGCAGGTCCCATCAAAGACGACCCCGTAGACAGTAGTTACAACGGGTAGGTAGGCCGTAGGGCTGGTAATTGGCGTGCTTTGCAGAGGGTCTTCATACCACAAAACCACCTGTCCACTTCCTCCGTTAATCTCGTTATCGACAGTGGTCAAATCGAAGGTAG
>CAZMYK010000310.1:0-5399 GCA_964570435.1 uncultured Saprospiraceae bacterium
CTTGGCAAAGCTGACCCCCACGATTAGTGAACCCAGGAGACCTGGCCCCCTGGTAAAAGCAATCCCATTCAAGTCTGTTGCCCTAATTTTAGATTCTTTTAGGACATAATCTATAAGGGGGATTATGTTTTCTTGGTGCTTTCTTGAGGCCCATTCAGGTACCACACCACCATAGCTTTCGTGAACTTTCTGTGTCGACACACCATTTGCAATAATTATCTCATCTTTAATGATAGCGGCGGCTGTGTCATCGCACGAGGACTCTATTGCTAAAATGTATGACGATTTCATTTTTTCATTTTTATAGGTGCACGAATTAAATAAAAAATAGTATTATTGTGGGTGTACAAACGAAAAATAAATTAATCTATGCGACTAGTACTTAACATCATTTTGATTTTGGCGATCATCGGTTTAGCCTACTTACTTTACTATAATGTGAAGGAGCCGATTGCTTTCCGAGCAGAGAAAACAAAGCGAGAAGGTCAGGTGGTAGATCGACTTAAAGATATTAGAACTGCGCAAGAAATTTATAAAAGTATCACAGGTACCTTTGCCCATAGTTTTGATACCCTTGGACAAGTTCTTAAAACTCAAGACATTCCTCAATTCAAAGTAATTGGTGATCCAGATAACCCAGATGCTGGCTTTAGTATTGACACACTTTACTATGATACTAGGGATTCACTAGCTGCATTGGAAATTAATATTGACTCGCTCCGTTATGTTCCTTATACTACCGGAGAGACTTTCCTCATTGATGCTGATACCTTGACCTACCAGCAAACACTTGTGAACGTGGTTGAAGTAGGGACTCCAAGGACAAGTTTCATGGGAAGGTTTGGAAGTACCAAGTATCAAAAATATGACAAGACATATGAACCGAACTCGATTATCAAGTTTGGAAATATGAATTCACCAAGTTTATCAGGAAATTGGGAATAAGTAGCCAGTACAGATTAGAAGAAAAATATAGTCATAATATACTGTCCGTGATCTTTGATTCGGACAGTTTTTTTTATGCCGTTAGTGACGTCAAGAATAACCTGATGATGGCAAGCAAGTTTCATTTGGATGAAGAGCCATTTAAGCAAATACCCCAATTGATACTGAATGAAAATCTTCAAAATCACTACTATAGTACTGTAAACATATATCATAAGGGGCCAAAGTTTTCATTTGTTCCAGCTTCCGAGTACAAATATGGTATTGAGCAAAACGTAATTAGAAATAGTTTCGATCTAAGTGGTGAAGAAGTTAGCGTAGATCTCTGCGGAGATGAAAATTTACATATTGTCCATGCCTTCGATACCAACTACTATGATGTTTTTAGAGACCTACAAAACGATGTATATTTTAGGCACATTAGTCTAGCCTTCATCCAGTGTATTAAGCAAGATGGCCTTTATGTTCAAGTCACAGACAAAGAGTTAATCCTTCTTGTGAGAGAGAAAGGACGTTTCCTTTTCTACAACCAGTTTCAAGCATCTACTCTGGAAGACTACCTGTATTTCACTATGCTAGCGATTGACCAACTACAACTGGATGCAAGAAGTGTTAACGTAATCCTCGATGGAAGTAAATCTATCGTGTCAGAGTTTAGTTCTTTACTTGGCAAGTACGTAGTCAATATCCGTGCTTCAGAGGATGGATTTTTAAACTTAGAAGATTCAACTGATATCATGGACCTATACTATGCTGCGATATGCGAATAATCTCTGGAAAGTTCAAGGGAAGGAAATTCTATCCGCCCGCAAAGAAATGGCCTACAAGACCTACTACAGACTATGCTAAAGAGGGATTGTTTAATATCCTGATGAATGAGATTGATTTCGAAGAAACAAAAATGTTAGATCTTTTCGGCGGGACTGGTAACCATTGCTACGAATTTGTTTCCCGAGGTTGTTCTGATGTCACTTATGTAGATAAGTTTGGGCCCGCAGTTAAGTTCGTCCACCAAGTAGCTAAAGAATTGGAACTATCAGATCAGATACGGATAGTTAAGTCAGATGTCTTTCGTTATATGAAAAAGTGTGAAGAACGTTTTTCGTATATTTTCGCTGGACCTCCCTATCCCCTTCCTAACTTGGATGAAATTCCGGATCGCCTTTTTGCGGCCCATATTTTAGATAAAAAAGGTGTTTTTGTCTTGGAACACAACCCTAACCACAACTTTGAAGACCATCCTAATTTTGTTAAAAGTAGGAACTATGGTTCTACGATTTTCGCCTTTTTCGAGCATAAGGAATGAAAATTTAGATTATAGCATTAAATTTGCCGTCCTATGACAGCGATTGAGGAAATAAAACTAGTGGTCAGTGCTGCTATCAGGGACATCTGGGAGACCACTTTCGAAGAAAGTAAGATCTTGGTTACAGAGACAAGGGATGAATTCGAAGGAGATTTCACGTTGGTTGTTTTTCCCTTTACAAAAGCTCTAAAGCTTCCTCCACAGAAAATAGCAGATCAAATAGGCCAAAAGGTTGTCTCTAGTGAAAATTTTGTTGAGTCGTTTAATGTTATCAAAGGCTTCCTCAATTTAAAATTGCGTCAAAACTATTGGAAGAGTGAACTAGGGAATGTTTTAACCGACGGAAACTATGGATATGGGGAAAGCAATGGTAAGAAAGTTCTAGTAGAGTTTTCTTCTCCAAATACAAACAAGCCTTTGCACCTAGGTCATATTAGAAACATTCTCTTGGGCTGGTCTTCTTCGCAACTCCTTAATGCCGCCGGCTATGAGGTAGTGAAGACGCAGATCGTTAATGATAGAGGGATTGCGATTTCAAAGTCAATGCTTTCTTATCAGTTGTTTGGAAATGGAACGACTCCATCTGAGATTGGTAAAAAAGGAGACCATCTAATAGGTGAATTCTACGTTCGATTTGAATCGGAGTTTAAGGAGGAGTATAAAAAGTGGCAAGCAGGAGGTAGGGCGAAAGAGGTTTTTGATTCTAACAAGAAGGACGGAGAAAAGGAGGAGCATTTCTGGCCTCGATATAAAAATACCTACTTTAATCTATATAGTGAGCTGGGCAAGAAGGCCAAGGCATTGCTAATTAAGTGGGAAGAAGGAGACACAGAGGTGATCGGTCTTTGGGAAAAGATGAATTCGTGGGTTTACGAAGGCTTTGGCGAAACATATGATAACCTCCAAGTTGATTTTGATCAGATTTACTATGAGTCCGATACTTACAAACTTGGTAAGGTACTTATTACCCAAGGTCTTGCAGATGGAGTCTTTTACAAAGAAAGTGATGGTAGTATTTGGTCTGATCTTGAAGATGTAGGGATGGATAAGAAAATTGTGCTTAGGGCAGATGGCACATCAGTCTACATGACACAAGATCTAGGCACTGCACAGGTAAGAAATCAGGAGCACGGAGTTAATAGGATGGTGTATGTGGTTGGTGATGAACAAGACTATCATTTTAAGGCCTTATTTGCCATTCTTAAAAAACTTGGTGAGCCCTATGCCGAAGAATTATTCCATCTGTCCTATGGCATGGTTGACCTTCCTACTGGGAAGATGAAGTCTCGTGAAGGTACCGTAGTAGATGCAGATGATCTTATTTCTGATGTGATCCAAGAAGCTAGGGATAGTTCAGAGTCTAGGGGAGAAATAGAAGGTATATCTGCAGAGCAAAGAGATGAAATATATAGAAAGATTGGAATGGCAGCCTTGAAATTCTTTATTGTTAGAGTTAATCCCAAAAAGAGGATGGTCTTCGATCCGAAGGAAAGCGTCGATATGCAAGGACAGACAGGGCCTTACATCCAGAATGCATATGTAAGGATACAATCCATCTTAAGAAAAAGCGACGGAATTGAATCGGAAGATGATTCCAAATACCAGGAACTAGCAAGTATTGAAGTAGACCTGATTAGAAAGTTGTCATTCTTCTCCTCAGTCATTGAAGACGCCGCTGAGAATTTAGATCCATCGACAATGGCTAATTATTGTTATAGTCTCGCTAAAATGTATCATCGGTTTTACCATGACCTAAAAATACTTAGTGCGGAATCTGATGGAGCAAGAATTTTCAGGCTTAAATTAAGCATGGCAGTGGCTAAGGTTCTGAAGTCTGGAATGCATCTACTGGGTATCGAAATGCCTTCACGAATGTAATAACGAAAATGAAAGATTCTTTGAATTTTATTGAACAGATTATTGAGGAAGATCTGACATCTGAGAAGCACAATGGTGTAGTACATACTAGATTCCCTCCCGAACCCAATGGTTTTTTGCACATTGGTCACACTAAGGCGATCTGTATCAATTTCGAAACGGCCGCCAAGTATGGAGGAGTGACTAATCTTAGATTCGATGATACGAACCCAGTTACGGAGGATACTTCCTTTGTAGAAGCTATTCAAAATGATATAAAGTGGCTTGGATTTGATTGGGAAGATCGACTGTTTTTTGCTTCAGATTACTTTGATCAGTTGTATGCCTTTGCTGAAAAACTGATTGAAGAGGGATTGGCATACATTGATGATTCTAGTGCTGAGCAAATTGCCGAGATGAAAGGAAGTCCTACTCAAGAAGGTGTAAATAGTCCATTTCGTGATCGAAGTAGGGAGGAGAATTTAGCAATATTTAGAGAGATGAAGGAGGGAGTCTATCCTGACGGTAGCAAGGTTCTTAGAGCAAAAATTGACATGGCTTCGAATAATATGTTGATGCGTGATCCAGTGATCTATCGTATCAAACATGCAGACCACCACAGGACCGGGAGCAAGTGGTGTATTTATCCGATGTATGATTTTGCTCATGGCCAATCGGACTCTATTGAGAACATCACGCACTCACTTTGTAGTCTTGAATTCATACACCATCGGCCGCTGTATGATTGGTTTATAGACAAATTAGGGATCTATCCGTCTCGTCAGATTGAATTTGCTAGAATGAATGTTGAATACATGATTACTAGCAAGCGAAAACTACTGCAATTAGTGGAAAAGGGACTTGTCAGTGGTTGGGATGATGCTAGAATGCCAACTCTTGCAGGCTTACGGAGGAAGGGCTATCCTCCAATGGCACTTCGAGTTTTCTGCGAAAAAGCCGGGGTAGCGAAACGGGAAAACTTGATCGAAATCGAATTGCTAGAATCCTGTGTTAGAGATGAATTGAATAAAATTGCTAGCAGGGTTCATGTTGTTGTAAACCCATTGAAGGTGGTTATTACCAACTATCCTGAAGGTCAGAGCGAGGAGATCAGGGCAATAAATAACCCAGAAGATGAGAACTCCCTTTCACGAATGATTCCGTTTTCCAGAGAAATATTTATTGAAAGGAAGGACTTCATGGTGGATCCACCAAAGAAGTTTTTTAGGATGGGGCCAGGCAGAAATGTCAGAATCAAAAATGGCCACATTCTGCATTGTGAGGCTTATAA
>CAZMYK010000311.1:0-5399 GCA_964570435.1 uncultured Saprospiraceae bacterium
GTCGATGCAAAGTCACGTTTTGCATCGTAGTCATCAAGAGATCCTGAGCCCACCACAACAGCTCTTTGATCATGCAGGTCGACAGCCTTATCAAAGAAACCATGCCAAGGATCCTTCATATTAGGGTCGAAATCTTCAATTCGAAACTGTTGGGATGAACTTACTGTTTCTAAATTTTCCCACAGAAAAGGCATCGAAATTGGGGCCATCGGTCGGGCTCTAAGGCTATAAGGTGAAACACACGAATTCCCACGATGATTCCTATAAATATCTAGCAGGACCTTACCTAAGCGGCGCTCCTTGCTAATTCGCAAAGTGCAAGTCTTCGGATGCACGTCTACAAAGCCTTGTGCCAATTTCTTAACCGTCTCATAGAAAGACTTGTGCTCATACTTTGGATTGATGGGAACATACAGGTGCAGCCCCTTACTACCACTAGTCTTGATATGTGGGTGATAACCCATTGGTGTGAGGTAATTCTTCAATTCCCAGGCAATGTCCTTTAAGGCATCGAAGCTAAATTTTGGTGACGGATCGAGGTCAAAAATAAAGTGATCTGGATGCACTTTCTGGTGGACCTTCAATTGCATTGGGTGAATTTCCAGTGCTGCAAGATTCGCTAGCCAAACCAAGCCAACTGCTCTACATACCATCACATAGTTATTGTGGTCACCTTCAAGTTGCACCCCTTGCACCCAAGCAGGTGCCCACTTAGGAGTATCTTTAGAATAGAACTTTTTTCCCTCGATTCCATCCGGAAATCTTATCAAGGTCAAAGGTCTATGCCCAATATACTTTAGCATCAAAGGTGCGACATCTTTGTAGTACTTGATGACTTGAGCCTTGACCAATCCAGCATGGGGATAGATCAGTTTCTCAAGATTTGTGAGCTTCACTTTCTGACCATCTACTTCTGTGATGATTCCTGAGCTCATTTATCGAGTTTCTAAGATCTTGTGAGCGGCTAACTTTTCTTCCGGAGTATTCACATTCATCATGAACGACTGGTCATCTACCTCTATCAATTCAATCTGTGAATTGATCAAGACCTTCCTTGGACAGGAATATCCCAGCGTTAGAAAGTGCAACAACTGTTGGTACATCCTTGGTTCCCAGATGCTGATAAGTGGCTCCGGAAACTCAGTGTCCTTGTTAAGAAACGCGGTAGCATATCGAAAGGGATTGCGCCGAGAAAGCAGGAGCCTAAGTTCCTTTTTCGAAAGTAGAGGGAGGTCACATGGGACCACCAACCAGGAGCTATTAGGGTCTTCTAGCATTGCCGAGGCGATTGCTCCAAAGGGTCCAAGTCCTAGAAATCTGTCTTCGACAATATTCCTCCCTTGGTATTCACTTTTCTGTTCACTCCGACAGGAAATGTAAGGCTCTACACCTAGACTTTCCAGCAGGTCCGACATGTGGAGCGCTTGGGCCTGACCATGGTAATTGATAGCTCCCTTGTCTTGCCCCATTCTGGTACTTTTCCCACCTGCAAGGACGAGTCCCTTTACTCCAGGTGTCACCATGTCAGCTGTAATAAAGTCAAATATTCCCTTGTCATCATCAAGAAAGAAATGCGGAGTGTCCGGTGGCACCTTGCCTTCTAAGTATTCATATAGGTCTTTACTTTCAGGTGTACTTATAATGGCACGAACATTACTTAGCCGATCTAATTTTCTACTAAGCGATTCCTTCTTTCTAGGATCAAGAATCACAATCTGTTTTTCCGCAAGGAAGTGATTTCCGTTGACGAAAACGTAGTCGTATGCGTTGCTATCCTTGTAATTCTGAAATTTGTCCCAGATTTTAGGAATTGCTTGATCTTGGTCAGCATTTTTCTTGGTAAATATGGCGAGATTACCTACCCTGGCATTATGATCATGACTTTCGTCGAGATATAAGATTTGTTCTTCAGTTAAACTAGCTAATCTCTCAACTAGGTCTTTCATGACATTACAAGGGGCACCGATAATGGCCCACTCATTTCTAGCAAATTTGCCCAACTTGGGTTTCGCAAGTGAGGCATGCTTCTTATGTTTTTTCTTCATAGTTATAATCTTTCTTCCCTCCGGATTTATGTATGAGTTTCACCTCCGTGATTGTAATTTCATGCGACATGGCCTTACACATATCATAGATGGTAAGGGCCGCTATGCTAGCTCCCGTGAGGGCCTCCATTTCCACTCCTGTCTTTCCAGTCGTTTTTACTATACATTCTACTTGAACCACTGTACTTTCAAGCAATGTAATATCAACATTTCCCTTACTAAGTGACAGTGGATGACAAAGAGGTATTAGGTCCGAAGTCTTTTTTGCCGCCATTATTCCTGCCAAGGACGCCACTTGAAAAACAGGTCCTTTTTTTGTTTGATAGCCATTCTTTCTAACCTCAGCAGCGACCTTCTCGCCTAGGTCAACATAGGCCCTTGCAATTGCCCTTCGATCAGTGGTCTCCTTCATGCCAACATCAACCATCGTGGGATCTCCGTGCTCTGTGATGTGGGAAAATGTCTCTTCACTCATTGTTCTAAATATTGCTTATCATCAATCTAAAATACTAAAGAAATTCTAAGATATCTATCATTCTTTTTATCAACTTCCGGCTTATCCTTAGCACTCTGAAATGAAATTAGCTTATTCTAGGATACGTACTAATCGAAAAAGTGTCCCAGATTCAACCACCTACCTCACTCAGGTAGTAAATGATGTCGCTTTTTAAAAAATGCGCATTATATTGGAAGTCTAGAAAAGTCCAAGGTAATGAAATACAACAACAGATTGAACCGCTCTCTCGCAAAGGTCGAAAAGGTACCTAAATTTATGCAGTCCTTTACACGAAACAAGGC
Organism: uncultured Saprospiraceae bacterium; assembly: GCA_964570435.1. Taxonomy (GTDB): domain Bacteria; phylum Bacteroidota; class Bacteroidia; order Chitinophagales; family Saprospiraceae; genus Portibacter. The sequence continues at coordinate 2,844 of CAZMYK010000311.1, forward strand.
AATAGGAAGTGCAGTACCAATGGTTGGTAGTGCTGGAGTGCAGTTTGAAAAGATCACCTGCGAAGAGCTCATTGCCCACATGCCAAATAAAAAAAAGGTCCAAAACCACATACAGCAGGTACATGCAGCAGCCTCCGTCTTGTTGGCAGAAACAGCTACTGGAATCTTATTTGGGATGAATATTCCAGACGACAAGCTACCCTTAATGAAGGACCTAAGTGCTAAGTATATAAAAAGGAGTAAGGGACGACAGACGGCAATCGCAAAACTGTCACCAGAGCAGATCCAACTGATCAGAACAGAAGATATAGGAGATGTGATGGTTGATGTTAAGCTCACTGATGAAACAGGAGAAGAAATCGTGATCGCAACAATGAATTGGGCTTGGATCCCAAAGAAGAAAAGATAGCTGCATTTAAGTAAAAGATTTTATTGGTGAATATTTCCATTTATTCATTCGTTAGGTATTTTATTGGCTTCAAAATCCTAGTAAATTATTTAGTGACTCAGTGCCATCTGATCAATTCCTTTATCCTAAATTTTTGGTGCAATTCGAAACAAGTTAGGTTTTCATTTATTTATCAAGGCCGCTTTTCATTTTAGGTTTTTGAACAATAAAGTTTGCTTTCTTTCGTACAACTAGGACCCACCAGTACTCAACACCGCTTATGAAAGTTTATCGCTTTTGCATTATATCAATATGTAGTTTCTTCGTGACCGCTTCTTTATTTTCTCAGAAAAATATTGGAATTACGTACGAATCCTCCCTGGTTTTTAAATATCCTTTTGCGGTATCAATCTACTATGACAAACCCCTGTACAAAAGAAATCAGAGGTTTATCTTAAGTACATACCAAGATAGATGGAAACAAAAAAGTACTGATTATATTCCGCTATTTCACGAATTTACGAATGAATGGCGCATTGGACTTGCTTATGCTGTCAATATGATCTCCAATAAGTATCGCCTGATGTGTTTCCTCACATTAGGAGTGGATTATGTAGATTATCATTCACAGTATTTGTATTCCGATAGGAAGACAATGGCAACGGAGTCAAAAACGGTAAAGATTAAGTCTATTCATTTTACTAATGGAATAAATTTCGGATACAGAATTCCGCTTCGCGAAAGATTTGAAATTATCTTAGGTTGTTGTGTTGATGTTTCGTTTGCAGAGCTAGGAGACCAAATAGTAGTTTTTGAAAATAAGCTTGTTCAAAAGTCAAGTAGAGATGGCTTTTGGTTTGAACTTGAAAGCGCTCTAAAAATTGGGTGTCAGTATAGGATAAACTAGACAATTCTCAATTTGATCTATCCCAAAGAGTATGAAATCCAACACTAATTTCAGAATAATTTACACAAGCAAAACTTTATGTTGAGAATGGAAAATCCTATTCAAAATGCTAAGAGAATCATAGTCCTTTCATGTAAACTCCTTACATACATTTGCTTAACAGATTGCACAGCATACTAATTTGTTGCTGCGAGGACAGCATCCATGTCCTAGAATGACTAACTTAGAGTATGAACAAATTGATCCTAATACTTTTCATTTGCCTTTCTATCAGCCTTGCTGGCCAAGAAATGGACTTAAAGACATTAGATTCCATCATTTCGGAAATGAGCGATACTTCTACGAAAGAGGGAAACTCTTGGGAATTTGTCATCAAAGAAACTTTTCTGATTTGTGTAACTGATGACGTTAACAATAGGATGAGGATTATTGCCCCCATCAAGAAGTACGAAGATCTGAAATCCTTTGAAATGGAAGACGCCTTGGAAGCCAACTTTCACAGTGCCTTGGATGTGCGTTATGCGATGTCTGACAATATCATCTGGGCAGCATTTATACATCCTCTCAGGGAATTGAGTGAACAACAAGTTGTCGACGCGATTTCTCAAGTTTATTCGGCAGTAGTTACCTTTGGTGACACCTATACAAGCACCCATCTTTCATTTCCTAAGAGTAAGGAAGCCCAAGACAGTAAGAAATTCTGAGCCCCTCCAATTTTGTGATGATAGAGTTCCCAAGTTAGAATCCTAATTCCTATCTTAATACTTTATTTTAACTACTAAAACTCTTGCTATGCCAACGAATTGGTACATGATTGTTATTTCTGGTCTCATTCCCTTAATTGTTGGAGCTATTTACTACAATCCAAAGGTTGTTGGCAAAGCTTGGATGAATGTAAATGGATTTACAGAGGAATCCTTACAAGGTGCTAATATGGCTGTGATCTTCGGTCTTAGTTTTCTGCTTGGTGTTGTTTTTTCCTTCTTCTATACTTCGTTGGTCATTCATCAAGGGGGAATATTTTCAACGCTTGCACCCGAGGCTTTAGTTTCCGGGTCTGAAGCCCAGCAATTATTTAACGAACTCATGGTAAAATATGGGGACCAACACAGGAGTTTTTCCCACGGAGCGATGCATGGAGTATTTAGCACTATATTCTGTGTACTTCCAATAATTGCAATCAATTCGATGTTCGAAAGACGGGGTTGGAAATACATCTTAATTCATGCTGCTTACTGGCTGATCTGTCTTGTCTTGATGG
>CAZMYK010000312.1:0-3350 GCA_964570435.1 uncultured Saprospiraceae bacterium
ACCTTAAGAGACTTGCTGACAGGTTCACTCCCTGTAGGATGGATTACTGATATTAACTACGTCTTCATCATCCTCCTTGCCCTTCCCTTGGTGTATTTTTTCCGTCGGCAAATATTGCGGTTGAGAAAAACCATGTTTCTATTTGACTCGATTGGTCTTGGACTCTTCACTGTTCTAGGTGTACAGAAAACTCTAGATCTAGGGCTTTCGCCCCTTATTTGTATCTTGATGGGTGCTATTTCCGCAGTCTTCGGGGGAGTACTTAGGGACATCCTTTCAAACGAAGTCCCTCTTATATTTCGAAAGGAAATCTACGCAACTGCCTGCCTTCTTGGAGGGATTATCTACTACTTCATGAGTCGCATAGATATGCCCATCTATATTGCGCAGTCCTTTTCTATCTTAGTGGTGATTGTTATTAGAATTCTAGCGGTAAGAAATAAATGGTCATTGAACTTTATCAAAAACGATACTCCTTCAAGGTAGGAGAAGGAAGGTCTGATAGACGAACAGACTTTTCTAATGCTTTGTGAACCTACTCATAAAACCAACTTGAAGCCGAAATGTGGGAAAGGATAATTGATAATAGATTTTCTTACTGCCCGCTGCCTTTATTCTGCACCGGTAATCTTGGGTTCAAAATTTGCTAATAAAGTCCTTTAAATTACTGTTTTTTGCGAGTCCAAGCTTCTTGCGAAGACGATATCGTGAGGTGTGAACACTTGCTACAGAAATTCCCAGAAGACGTGACATATCCTTGCTTGAAAAATCTAACTTTACAAGGGCGCAAAGCCGCTGTTCGGATTGATTTAAATTGGGGTGAGCCGAAAGTAAGCCTTCATAGAAGGATCGATTGACTGATATAAACCGCGCCTCAAACTCTTTCCAATTTTTAGACATATTGGTATCAATCTTTTTAATAAGCTTATGAATGTCTTGAGGTTTTGGGTCTTTCTTTTGCTCAATTAGTTTCGCTTTGACACTTGAAAGTAACTCCTCCACCTCAATAACTTGAAGTGTCGACTTCGTGAGCTCTTGATTTTTGGCTATCATAAGTTCACTAGCCTTTTCCATTTTCATCTTTTCTTGTTCCTTCAGCAGTCGCTTTTCCGCCTTATAACGCAACCTCAGGAAGCGATAGATAAAAAAGCCCAAGATTATTAGAAAGAGCAAGGTAGAAAGTAGGAGCAAATTTCTTACCTGTGAAATCTGACTTTTATATTCCAACTCGGCTACTTTTTGTTCACGCAGAAGGTCATCTTGAATTTCCTTTTCAAGTCTGAATTGATCCTTGATCTCCAGAAACTTACTGTTCTCTTTACTCCTGGCCCCAAAATGCTTGTCATCTAGTGTCTTGGCAAGTCCAAGATGGTAGTAGGCCTTTTCTGCTTCACCAATATCAATATATAAGGCAGCCAGATTCTCATGAATTTCGGGTATCAGATCCAAATGACTTTGGAACTTTTTGCTCGTCTCAATGGCTCTTAGGTAGTATTCTTCCGAAAGTTCTGGCTCTTCTACGGCTTGGTAAATCTTGGCGATAAATGAATGCAGTATCACTAGGTAGGGTTTGTGATTATCTATAAAAAAAGGTTCTACCTTGATAAGAATTGCGAGTGCCTTTTCATATTCTTCATCATAGTAGGTTATATATCCTAGCTCCGCATTTCTGTACGCAGAACTTGCTACCCTATTCACTGGTCTCTGCTTCTTCACAAGCTCGCAGCTATCAAGATACTGCCTGCTCATTTGAGTGTTCTTTTCCTTTCTATATAAAACGGCCAAGGCATAGTAACAATCTACCAATCCAGATGCCTCAAGGTTACCCTTAGCAAGCTCAGGTTTTCGTAGTTCTATACATAAGTTGAAATAGTCTACCGCTTTTTCCTTCCTCTTATAAAGGCTGTAGAGCCAACCGAGTCCCTCATAACTCATCGCCTTTGCGCGAGCATCATTTATCATATCAGCCATAAGCAGTGCCTGCCAGTAAGCATCATAAGATTCTTCGAAATTGGCCTTGTGAGAATGCAGGTCTGCTAACTTCACAAGACTGTAGATTGCATTCAAAGTATCATGGTTTGAGATCTGGCGATCATAGCTCATTTTAAATAAGATAATTGAGCTATCAGAGTCAGTGAATTGCAGCTCCCTAGCTCTGCTTAAATAACTAAGTGCTAGGGGATCTTTTTGAGCGACTATTGTATCTAATTGACCATAGACAGAGATTGTCCACAATAGTGCAGCAAATAAGTAGATCTGTCTAGTTAATTTTGATCTCATTGTACTACACAATATCCCATAATTGCTAAAAAAAAGCCCTAAATCACTCAAGATTCTTTGGTCGTACAGGTTTTGTCTAGTTGGAATTTAATGTATTTGCGCCAAAAAAGAACTAGACTTGTTATATCATCTATTCTGATGAAATAGGTAAAAAACTCGATTCTACTAAGATGATCCGACTAGGTTTCTTTCTATGTATTTTCACCTTGATGATTATTTCCTGCTCACCGCCAATCACAGGAAGGCTCACAAGTGATGAAAGTAAAACAGATTTTAATTTTGATTGGCGCTTTACCTTGGTAGATGATTCGAGTTCAACTCTAGAAAGTAATCCCAACTTTGACGATCTAGCCTGGAGAAAGCTTGACCTCCCTCATGATTGGAGTATAGAAGGATCATATGATTCGACGTACAATGGAGCTACAGGATATTTGCCCGGAGGGACTGGGTGGTATCGCAAGACTTTTAATCTCAAAGCTCTTGATCATGAAAACACCTACATTCTTTTCGATGGTGTGTACAACAATTCGGAGCTTTGGTTAAATGGCAAATACCTAGGCCAGCATCCCTATGGATATTCACCTTTTTATTTTGATGTGAGCAATTACCTAAATGCCGATGGCAGAAATAATGTCTTGGCGGTAAAAGTCGATAGAACCAGGTACATCGACAGTCGTTGGTATACCGGATCGGGAATATACAGAAATGTCAAATTGATATCACAGAACAAATTACATATAACTGTCTGGGGCAGCTTCCTGACTACTCCCGAGATATCCAAAGAAAAAGCCTTAGTAAACCTTGAACTTAGGGTTCTCAATAATCATAAAGAAGGAAGAGACTTTAGGCTTGAAACAAAGATTTATGATGGGTCCGAATTAGTGGCAATAGTGACGAATCAAGGCTCTATCGCTGCCGAGAACGAGAAGACCTTTAATCAAACCTTAACCATTACATCTCCTAAACTTTGGGACTTGCACAATCCACACTTATATACTGCAGAGACCACAATCATTCAAGACGGCAGGAAGCTTGATGAATATAAGACTCCTTTTGGCATTAGAAGTCTT
>CAZMYK010000312.1:3450-5382 GCA_964570435.1 uncultured Saprospiraceae bacterium
TTGACGAATGGGACTATCCAAAAGATAAAAGGCTTAACCAGGAAGAAAGACATAGTGACTATATATCTAGAGGTTATGCTGATATTTTTCAAGAATGGGCACAAACAGACCTGAAAAACACGATGCTTGCTCACCGCAATCATCCTTCTATCTTCCAATGGAGTATCGGTAATGAAATAGAGTGGGCATATCATCCCCGATATCGTGATATCACAGGCTACTTCAACATGAATTGGAAGGGAAATTACTTCTGGGAATTACCTCCTATTTCACCCGACGAAATTAAAAAGAGGTATTCTGCAAGTGCTGGCGATCAATATGAGCTAGCTAGAACCGCTAAGAAATTAGCCCAATGGACCCGAGAACTCGATACCACCAGGTACATTACAGCTAACTGCATACTACCATCTGCAAGTCACGTAACTGGCTATGCTGATGCTCTAGATGTGGTAGGTTATAGCTATAGGAGGGTCTTATATGACTACGGTCACAAGAATTATCCTGGAAAGGTGATCATGGGAACAGAGAACCTGGGCCAGTGGCACGAATGGAAAAGCGTTATGGAACGTGACCATATCTCTGGACTCTTTTTGTGGACAGGTATTGATTACTTGGGAGAGTCCTATCAACAATGGCCCAGAAAAGCTACTCCTTCAGGACTCCTTGATGTCGCAGGTTTTACACGAGGCTCCTATCATATGATGAAATCGCTGTGGGTTGATAAACCCCACATTCATATTGCTACTCAGAAGATCGAGCAATCAATCAATAAGCTAGATCCAGAAACCGGACTCCTCGTGGCAAGAGACCCTGAAAAATGGAAGCAAGCCACCTGGGTATGGCAAAATGTTAATAACCATTGGAATTATGAGCTTGATGAAATGATCAGCGTTGAAGTTTATTCCAACTGCGAAGAGCTAGAACTCTTTCTAAATGAAGAAGGCCTGGGAGCAAGGAAACTTGCAGATTTTGAGGATCATATCTATAAATGGGCTGTACCTTACGTTTCAGGAAAGCTAGAAGTCAAAGGCTCATATAAGGGTGAAGAGATTGTCAGTTCTTTGCTTACGGCAGGAGAAGCATCTACCTTGTCTATCCATACTGATAAAAACACCTTGAAAGCCGATGGATATGATGTAGCACATATTGTTGTGCAAGTGGTCGACGAAACTGGCGTTCCTGTGAAGTCAGAAAACAGGGAAGTACAATTTAAGATTGAAGGGGAGGTAGAAATTCTAGGACTTGATAATGGTTCTGAGCGAAATGTACAAGATCATCAATCGAATAAGATAAGAACCGCGAAGGGACGATGTCTTTTAATTATCCAATCTAAGAAGAATAAGCCGGGACGGGTAGCGATCAATGCTATTTCGAATGGCTTAGAGTCACAAAGCATAACATTAACTGTGCACTAATAAAGATCAAAACGACAATAAATGATAGCAACACATTATATCGGAAACAGAACATTCTCAGTAATTGAAACCAAAATAGAGGAGCCCTCTGATGGTGAAGTTCGCATCAAGGTAGCCTACTGCGGAGTCTGTGGTACAGATGTACATATCTACCATGGCATGATGGACAAGAGAGTTGAAATACCTCAGGTAATTGGACATGAGATGTCTGGTGAAATAGATGCCCTAGGTGCCAATGTTGAAGGCTTTAAGGTAGGCGAGAAGGTGGTAGTTCGACCGCTTGACAATCGCGGAGAGAAACCGTCTGACAAGGGCTTTAGTCATATCTGCGAAGACTTGAAATTCATTGGAATTGACAGCCCAGGAGCGATGCAACAATATTGGAATGTGCCTTCATTTACCTTGCATAGGCTACCTGAAGAAATAGACCTTAAACTTGCCGCCTTAGTCGAGCCTATTTCAGTAGCTTGTCACGATGTGAGATTATAGGAATTGAAGGAGGGACAAACTGCTGTAG
>CAZMYK010000313.1:0-5374 GCA_964570435.1 uncultured Saprospiraceae bacterium
ACAACTGCCTCCTAACTACTGCGGACTGCCAACTGCGGACTGCCAACCGACGACTGCCACCTGACTACCACACTCAAAACCCTTCACCCAAGACTCCTTCCCTACACCAGACAACTGCCTCCCACCCACTGCGGACTGCGGACTGGCGACTGCCACCCTCCCCTCGACTGCACAATATACGCTCATGTCTTGCAAGAATAGAGCATAACATAGTGCACACCAAATCCTTACTTTATAAGTCAAAATACTAGAACCTATGAAGTGTTTTTATTTCCTTTTCCTTACTCTTATTCTCTTCTCCTGTCAGACAAACGTCGAAGAATCTAGGATAACTCAGGATTTTAATAGTGGGTGGAAGTTTCACTTGGGGAAGATCGCGGGAGCTGAAGCTGCAGACTTTAATGATAACAATTGGAAAAAAGTACATGTACCTCATGATTGGAGTATTGAAGAAGGTTACCAAGAGAAAGGGGATGTGGCTTCAAGTACAGGTTTTGTGCCAGGTGGAATTGGGTGGTATAGAAAGTCCTTCGTCCTAGAGACTTCGGACAAAGATCGGGTCATTAGTATCCTATTTGATGGTGTGTATAACAACTCAACCGTTTATCTGAATGGAAACTTACTCGGCCATCGTCCTAATGGCTACATCTCATTTTCCTATGATCTAAATGACTACCTCAGGTATGATGGCCAGCCAAATGTTATTGCTGTAAAAGTAGATCGCTCTGCCTATGTTGATTCAAGATGGTATACAGGTTCGGGAATCTACAGGAATGTAACTTTGGTCAAGAAATCAGCCCTCCACATAAAGCAATGGGGAACTAGGATCACAACTCCAGAGGTCAGCGCTGTTGAGGCTACGGTCAAGATTAAGACAAAACTTTCTAATGAATCGAAAGGCGAAGGCTTGGAAATCAAGCTCTCACATAAGATTTATGATAGCAAAGGAGGTGAACTAGCTTCTCAGCTTACAAAAATAGAAGACTTGAATGTAGAACTCGAGCTCAGACTTGAAAACCCTTCTCTTTGGTCTCCCTCTGAGCCCTATTTGTACACCCTAGAAACAGATGTCTTACTTGATGGTGTCGTTGTAGATCAGAGTTGTGAGGTCTTTGGCATCAGGAAGTTTCGATTTGACGCTGAGAAAGGCTTTTTCTTGAATGGATCACCATTGAAGATCAAAGGGGTTAACCTTCACCACGATGCAGGGGCAGTGGGAGCAGCAGTTCCCAAGGCAGTATGGGAATACAGGGTTCAGAAATTAAAATCCATTGGCACGAATGCCATAAGATTCGCACACAATCCTCATTCGCCAGAGCTCCTTGAGGTTTGCGATGAATTGGGCATGCTCGTAATGAATGAAGCCTTTGACGAGTGGAGCAAACCAAAAGACAAGAGTAAGGTTTATCTTGGTGATAACGCGGCTGGACCCGAAGCTTCTCGTGCCTATCCGTCGGTCTTTAATGAGTGGGCAGAGCGAGACTTGAAAGATCTTATACGGAGAGACTATAACCACCCATCCGTCTTTATGTGGAGTATTGGCAATGAAATAGAATGGACCTATCCTCATTATTCGAAGACCTACAATGAGGTAAACACAGCCTCCGACGCAGGTGGCTACGAATATCAGCCCATCTATGACGTCGAGAAAATCAAGCCGATCTTTGATCAGAATGTTGATGGAACTGACCCGCTTTCAAGCATAGCGAAAAAACTTGTTGCTTGGGTAAAAGAAGAAGATCTAAGTCGCCCAACTGTGGGGGGAAGTGTCCTGCCATCTGTTGCAATGGTAAGTGGCTATGGTACATCACTTGACGTCTTGGGGTTCAATTATCGACAATCGGACTACGACATTGCCCATGTTACCTATCCCGACTTAGTCATCCTAGGTTCAGAGAATTGGGGAACCTATTCAGAGTGGAAGATGGTGCATGATAGGACATTTGTGGCAGGAATGTTCGCTTGGACTGGATTTGCCTACCTTGGAGAAGCCGGTCCGTGGCCGAGAAAGGGTCTGAATATTTCCTTCTTTGATTTTGCTGGCTTTAAGACCCCGCGAGGACACTTTTATGAAACCCTGTGGAAGGATGAAGCTAAGGTGTATATGGTTACGACACCAGCCGAAGATTCAGAGTTTTCTTTCACAGAGGAGGATGGATGGAAATTCGAAATGAAACTGACTCCACCACCCGTCTGGAAAATGTTGAGGTTGTGGGAGTGGTATCAGGTAGAGGAAAAATGGAGCTATGAGGTCGGAGAGGAAGTCATTGTTCAAGTTTATACCAATTGTGAAGAAGTAGAGCTATTTCTTGACGATTCTTCTTTAGGACGCAAATCTTTAAGTGACGTTTTAGAAGAGGACCACATTCTGAAGTGGCTAGTCCCCTATAAGGAAGGGATACTTAAGGCGGTCGGATACAACGATGGTGAAATGGTTGAGGAATTTGTGCTGCGTTCTCCTTCTAATTCTAGCCACTTAGTACTAAGGACATCGAAGAATGTTTTGTCAGCAGATGGATATGACGTTGCAATAGTAGAGCTTTTGCATCTTGACGAAAATGGGACAAGACTTACAGATGTGGAAAAAAAGGTGACCTTTCACATAGAAGGAGGTGCCACAAATATCGGCGTAGACAATGGCTGGGAAATGAATGTTCAAGATCATAAGACGGATTCAATTACTACGCACAATGGAAGAGCTCTTGTCTATGTACAAGCAGGAAGCACAAAAGGTCGAATCGCTGTCACCGCGACTTCAGGTGGAATGAAATCAAATGTCCTCGATATTAAGATGGAATAAAATTCTTGGTATTTCTCGACTACTGCTCTTCCTTTTCAGGCTTCATGGTCTTCTTTGGAACTGGGTCGTATCCATGCCCACCCCATGGATGGCAACTAGCAATTCTCTTCAGGCCTAACCATACACCCTTGAAAACACCCCACTCTTGTATGGCACCGATCATATAGTGCGAGCAGGTGGGATCATAACGACATGAAGGACCTAGAATCGGGGAAATTGCGATCTGGTAGAATCTTACGGGCAGAATAAAAAGCTTCTTGAAAAAATTGCTAACATACTTCATCACTCCTTATTAAACAAGATTGTAATCTTCTGGTTCCGACTTCCTTCCCAAGAATCAAAACTTTCGATCAATTGCATAATTTTTTCGTCAGAAAGTGGATCTATAGATTGATCGACATCTACCCATTTCTGAAACCTATTACTCTGAATCGTGAAGGTAGCTTTGAAAACTCTCTTTTCTTTGTATGTGGGAAGTTTACTTGATAAATATTGCTGTAGCGCCTCACTTGTAGCTCGATCACCTCGTAGCCTAACCTTGAAGGAAGGCAACTTAGAAAATTCTGAGAGGCTTTCTGCTGGCGATGAGCTAGTGGGTGCAACTTGTGAACGAGCTCTTTTCTTTTGCTTTCCCGTAGGTTCTTGAGAAATTCCTTCCAAAGCCTCTTCTTTTCTTTCCGCAGCATCGTCAGACTTTTGGTCCCTTCCTCTAAGATCTTTGTCAGATCTTGCTTTCGTGCTTAGCGATACTTCTTCTTCGTCAGAAAGCTCTTCTTCAACAACTGCTGGCTGCTCATTAGCGATATTCTTATTGATATTTCCTAGGGTGAGATCACCTGCCTCGAGGTCAGTGTTGGTAGTAAATTCTTCTGTTGGAGCGGCTTCGCTTTCGTATGAAAGTGCCTCTGTTTGTACGATTTTTTTCGCCGGTTCCGGTTTGGGACTTGCTGCTTCTTCCTCGCCAAGCTCTTCAAAGGCTGGTTTTGGGGGACTCGCCCCGGAGTCTTCTATCGGAGTGAGGTCAACCTGACCTCCCTCGTCTGCAGCTGAGAATTGAACATCAATCATTTTCTTTTCAGCCTGATCACTATCAGCTTCAGGTACTTCCTCAGATTTCTCTAGAAGGACATCACTCATCATTTCATTCTGAGGTGAGGGTAAGAACTTAATGGCCACAACAACTATAGCTATCATTGCGGCTGCCGAAAGCCAAAGGTAGAGTGGATTCCGCTTCACCTTGTTTTTCCTTTCTAGCCTATCTTCCAAGTCCTTCATTATGCCATTGGACCTGTCATCCACTTTTGCAGCTCCTTCTAGCGCTTCAAAGAGAAAATCATCATCTAGGGCGTACTGATCTAAGAGGTGCATTTCTTCACGTGAAATTTCACCATCTAAGAACTTTCTAAACAATCTATTTTTCTCTGATAGACTCATATTTCTTTTCCATACAATTTTTCAAATTTCTTCTCCCATTTTGTATTAGTGACCTTGCTCGATTCCACTTTATACTCATAAGCTCAGTGACCTCATTGTAGGTCTTCTTTTCTAAGTAGAATAGTCTGACAGCTTTTTCCTGGTCACTTTCCAGTCCGTCTACACAATCCTCTAACATATTGAGTTCGGCTTCCTTCTCCTTACTATCATAAGGATGGAATACTTCCTCAGAATACATAAGAGCAGCAGCACTTTCTTTTTCTAGGACACGCTTTGAACTTCTTAATTTCTCATAACAATGGTTTTTTGTCAAAGTATAGAGCCAAGCTTTAGGGTTCGAAACTTCATGTTTTAGAAGCTTAGAGATTAACTTTTCATAGATATCCATCACCGCATCCTTACTTCCTTCAGGATCTTTCAAGTACTTCATACACACTCCATAAACAAGCCCCATATACTTCTTGTAAAACAGCATTAGATCACTTTGATCTTTGCCTGCCTTATACTTGGCAATGGTAGAAAGATCCTCTTCTAGTTCACTATTTTTTTTCAAATCAGACAAAAAAAACGTTATCTATTATGTAATCTCGAAATTATCTCCATCTAAGGTAAGAAGTCCAATTATAAAAAATGTCAAAAATTTTAATCCAATGAAAACGGTCTTATTCTTAGCAGTACTTTTTTGCCTTAGCGCAAGCACTCAATTTATCGAAATTCATACAAGCTCTCAGAAAGTAGAAGGAACAGTAGTGGATGAAAAGGGAGAAGCCATCTCATTTGCTAATGTATTCCTAAAGGGGACCAAGAGAGGGACACAGACTGATTCTTTGGGCTACTTTGCAATGATGATTCCAGATGGAAGTCAAGTATTGACCATTAGCCACCCACTTTATGAAAGAAAAGAAGTAGAAAGTTCACCTAAGCCACTACGAATTACACTAGAACCAGGAAAGATTGCTGGCGTAGCTATTGCGGACAAGGATTCAAAAGCCATTAGGATTCGAGGATATTCAAGTGCAGGTGTAAAAAAGAAAGCTCCGATACCAAGTTCGACTACATCATATACATCAGCATCTGAAAGCAAGGCTATGCCAAGGGAGGCTTTCAGTGAAGAATTAGGCGCGATGGACATGGTTGTAG
>CAZMYK010000314.1:0-5356 GCA_964570435.1 uncultured Saprospiraceae bacterium
TGCAGTGGAGGCACACGATCTAAGACTAGCATTCGAGGAAGTGACCGGTGAGGATCTTAACTGGTTCTTTAACCAATGGTACTTTGATAAGGGACATCCTGAATTAGAACTAATTCATGGTTATACTGATGGTAAGTACTCTTTAAGGGTTAATCAAACACAAGACCCTTCCATGAATAGAGCTATCTTTGAATTGCCAGTAAGAGTAGATATCTACAATGCTGATGGGTCTAAGACAAGCAAAGAAGTATGGGTTAACAAGCGTCAGCAGGATTTCGAATTTATGGTTTCTGAAAAGCCTGCCTTCGTTAACTTCGATGCTGACAATATCATCTTAGGGACGCGACTAGAAAACTTTAGCATCGAAGAGAATATCTTCCAGTATAGAAATGTGAGAACTTACCAAGATAGAGCTGATGCAATTAATGCTTTAAAAGGATATCCAGAGGCAAAACCTGTATTTAAGGAGGCCTTAGACGATCCTTACTATACGATTAGAAGATTTGCCATTTCGCAAATCAATCCCAACAATGACGTTTTGATTAATAAGATCAAGACGATGGCTATGGAAGACGAAAAGTCGCAAGTCAGAACAGTAGCGCTAAATAAGCTAACAGAGGTAAGTGATCCTAGTCTTGCCTTATTTGCTGAAAAAGTATTGCAGAAAGAGCTTGCATATCCTAGCCTGGCTGCGGCACTTAACCTTCTTTATACCCATGACAAGGATAAGGGTTTAGAAAAAGCGGAGGAAATGGTTGATGAAAATAATTATGACATTGTAGCTGGCCTGTCTGACATTTTCTCTACTACAACAGACAAGAAATACCGCTCCTTCTTTGAAAAGAAGATATCGTCTCTGGGTGGATTTAACTCTTATCCAGTATTCGGGAGTTATGGGGCATATCTTCAGAACCTATCAGCTGAAGATCTAAGTGAAAGTTTAGGATTTCTAATTGAAACAGGGAAAAGTAATTCTTCTAACTTCAAGAGATTTATGGCAACTACCAACCTCAATTCTTTAGGACAAATGATGACAGCCAAGGCTTCTGAGAATGAAGCCTTGAAACCCATCGTTGACAAAATTGAAAAGGCGATTGCAGAAATTATTGAAATGGAAACTAATCCACAGTTGCTAGCACGATACGAAGCTTTCAAGAAAGCCTAAAAAAGCAGGAAGAACCGTAATTTTTGGCATTGTACCATTGCTTTTGTCGAAAAAATAACGTTTTACATAATAATTGGGTCAACTTTACCTTAATTACTTGATACTAAGTATGTTTTGTGCTAATTTGACTTTGTGTTCGTGTATTCGCTGAAATCTTTTTGGCACTTTATTGGTTTTTAATCTATCGGGGAAGATTTTTTATCCCGGATATAAACAAGTAGAAAATGCAAGGAAGAGAAGACAATTACAACTTACTAATCCAGAAACTAGATTCCTTCATTAAGAAGTACTACACTAATAAGATCTTGAAAGGAGGTCTACTTTTTATAAGTATTTCACTCCTGGCTTTTCTCGTCTTTAGTCTACTTGAATCCCAATTTTACTTCTCCACTGGTATTAGAAAGATCTTCTTCTATAGTTACCTTATTTCCATGGTGGGCTTCCTAGCGATGTGGGTGGTGCTACCTTTTTTGAACTACATGAAACTTGGTAAAGTTATATCTCACGAACAAGCTGCTGGAATAATAGGTGAGCACTTTGGAGACGTACAAGACAAGTTGCTTAATGTACTTCAACTTAAGAAGCAATCCAATGACCATGAGAGTGCAGCTCTAATCAATGCTAGTATCAATCAGAAGTCGGAACAAATTAAGATTGTCCCTTTCAAGGCAGCCATTGACCTAAGCAAGAATAGGAAGTACCTAAAGTATGCTCTACCTCCCTTTATGCTTTTAATCATTTTGGTGTTTGCAGCACCTTCTCTCATCACAGATTCTACTCATAGAATCATTAACAATGACCGCCACTTCGAAAAAGATGCACCTTTTTCCTTTTTGATAGACCAAGAAGAACTTGAAGTTCTTCAATATGATGACTATGTCCTCAATGTGAATGTCGAAGGAGATGTCCGTCCTAAGGAGGTCTTCATAGACGTTGACGGTTACCAATATCGTCTGAAAGAGGAATCAGGAGGAAGCTTCTCCTATGTATTCAGAAATATACAAAAGGAGACCAATTTCAATCTATTCTCAGGCAAGGTTAATTCGGAAGAATATACCCTAGATGTTCTTAAGAAACCTAACCTTTCTGACTTTACTGTTACGCTAGATTACCCAGCTTATACTGGACGAAAAGATGAAACCATGAATTCCGTTGGTGACTTTATTGTTCCACAGGGAACATCAGTAAGGTGGAATATGAATGTGGAAAACACTGAGATGGTTTCCTTTCTATTCAGTGATAGAAAGGAGAAGATCCAAGGAAAGAGGGTGTCAGAAAATAGTTTTTCCCAGTCGAAACAACTGATGCGAGACCTCTTCTATAAGATCTATGTTTCTAATACTTTTCTTCCTGAAGGAGATAGTACATCCTATTCCGTTAATGTTATTCCTGACCTTAACCCAACCATCTCTGTTGAAAAGATTCAAGACTCCAGCGAAAATAATGTCATATACTTTGTAGGAAATGCAGCAGATGACTATGGACTAAGATCCCTTTCATTTAACTATACCATTCAAAAAGCTAGTGGTCAGACTATACCGCTTGTTTCTACGAAGCTGCCAGATCCCGAAAAAATACAAGCCTCCTACGACTACCTTTTAGACATCAATGACCTTAAACTTGAGTCAGGAGACAATGTAAGTTTCTATTTCGAAGTCTTCGACAATGATGCAGTGAATGGCAGTAAGTCTTCGAGGACCGGTATCATGACGTATTCTAAGGCAAGCATTGAAGAACTTAAAGCCCTAGAAAATGCCAATGAAGAAGAGATAAAAGATGACCTCCTAGAATCCATGAAGGAATCTAAGAAACTTCAAGAAGAATTGAAGAAGCTTAAGGAACGGTTGTTACAGAAAAATGACCTTGATTGGCAGGATAGAAAGGAACTGGAAGAAATGCTAGAAAAGCAGAAAGAACTGCAAAAAAAGCTGGAGGAGGCTAAGAAGAAGTTTGATGAAAACTTGAAAAATCAAGAAGAAATGCAGGAACAAGATCCTGCAATACAGGAGAAACAAGAGAAGTTACAAGAGCTTTTTGACGAAGCTCAGAATAATGAGATGGAGGAGCTAATGGAGCAAATTCAGGAGCTCTTGCAGGAGCTGGATAAAGACAATGCCCTCGAAATGATGGAAGAAATGCAGATGAATGATGAGCAGCAAGAACAAAATATGGAGAGGTTATTGGAGTTATTTAAGCAACTCGAGGTAGAAAAAGAAGCTAATGAGCTTATCCAAGAGATTGAGGAGCTTGCTGAAGAGCAAGAAAAACTTAGTCAAGAAACTCAGAATGAGGAAAAGTCGAAAGAGGAGTTACAGAAGGAACAGCAAGAAATAGAGGAGAAATTCGAGGACATTGAAGAAAAACTTGAGGAACTAGAAGAGAAAAATCAAGAACTAGAGGTTCCTAAGGAATTGGGAGATGACAATGAAGAAAAATCTGAAGAGATTAAAGAGGAAATGGACAAAAGTGAGGAGCAATTAAGTGAGGAAAAAAATAGTGATGCAGCTAAGTCTCAGAAGAAAGCTTCTGAAAAGATGAAATCTATGGCTGGAGAAATGGCAGGAGCTATGGAAGCCGGAGAAATGGAGCAAATGGAAGAGGACATCGCAGCACTTAGACAGCTGCTTGAAAACCTTGTCGACTTGTCCTTCGATCAGGAGGATCTAATCGATGAAGTTTCAAGATCTAATTCCACCACTCCAAAGTATGTTTCTCTTGTACAAGACCAATTCAAGTTGAAAGACGACTTCGTGCTAATTCAAGATTCGCTCATCGCACTTAGTAAGAGAGTGGACCAGATCGAAACTTTCGTTACAGAAAAGGTGACCGAGGTAAAATCTAACTTGAATGATGCTTTGAAAAATATGGAAAACAGGCAGAAGCCGCTGGCAAATGATAATCAAAGAAGGGTCATGAAAAATACAAATGACCTCGCGGTAATGCTATCAGAGTCCATGAACAATATGCAGCAGCAAATGTCATCGATGTCGGGAAATGGTTCTTGTTCTAAGCCCGGTGGTAAAGGGAAGTCCAAAGATGGAAAGGGAAGTAAGGGTTCCGTTCCAATGGATAAGATCACAGAGGGTCAGCAAGGAATGGGAGAAAAAATGAAGGAGATGATGCAGGGCCAGAAAGAGAATGGAGGAAAGGGTATGTCTAAAGAGTTCGCTCAAGCAGCAGCAAGGCAAGCGGCGCTAAGAAAAGCCTTGGAAGAAATTAAACAGGGTAAAGACGAACAAGGCAAAAGTTCACAGGGTCTACAAGAAATGATAGATCAGATGGACAAAATTGAAACTGAATTAGTAAATAAACGGTTGAATAGTGAGATGCTTAAGCGTCAGCAAGATATAGTTACTAGATTGCTCGAAGCCGAAAAGGCAGAAAGACAAAGAGAACTTGATCAAAAGAGACTGGCAGAAAGAGCACCTGAAAAAAAGCGGGAGTACCCACCGGAAATAGAAGAGTACATAAAGAAAAAGGAATCAGAAGTCGAAATGTATAAGACAATTTCGCCTTCGCTGAAACCATATTACAAGTACTTGGTAGAAGAATACTACAAGTCATTAAAAGAAAATAACTAGGGCATAATTAGAGAATGTATCCTACAGAATTAATATTAAAATCCGACCCCAGGAAAATCAATGAGGTGGAATATTTTGTGAAGAGATTCGCTAGAGATCTTAAGATCAATGAAAATATTTTTCCTAACATTCTGATCAGTGTTACTGAAGCAGTTAACAACGCTATCATTCATGGTAATCAGAAAAACATTAATAAGGAGGTCAAAATAGAAATGTCAAAGGTAGATGAAACGCTAACCATCCTTGTAAGTGACCAAGGTGATGGCTTTAATCCTGAATCCGTTCCCGATCCTACTCTTGAAGAAAATTTAGAAAAGCTCGGTGGACGTGGAGTCTTTCTTATCCAACAGTTGTCTGACATTGTTAGCTATACGAATGAAGGAAGAACCGTAGAAATGCAATTCTACCTCTAAAATGGCAGTTCATTTTTTCTCTGAAGATGTAGAATTTGCCCTTTCTTCTAATTCTCAATATGCATCTTGGATATCAAAAATCGTGGAACATCACCACGCTTCAATAGATACCGTTTCCTATATCTTTTGTTCGGATCAGTACTTGTTGAAAATTAATCAAGACTACCTGAATCATGACTACTATACAGATATTATAA
>CAZMYK010000315.1:0-5355 GCA_964570435.1 uncultured Saprospiraceae bacterium
CAGGGGTTGCCACGGGAGCAAGTTCGAAGATGCTGGAGAGTTTCGGTGAGGTTACTTCGTTGGAGTATGACGAAGACTGTTGCACCTTTTTGAGGAGTGAACTTGGAATGGAAGTCATCCAAGGCTCACTAACGGAACTCCCTTTTGAAGATGACTACTTCGACCTCGTTTGTGCCTTCGATGTCATAGAACATATTGATGAAGACAAAGAAGCCGTGAAAGAAATAAGGAGGGTCCTGAAAAATGACAAACATTTCTTTGTCACAGTACCCGCGTTCCAGTTTTTATGGAGTGAACATGATGAGGTTAATCTGCACTTTCGTCGTTATCGCAGAAGTGAATTCTCAAAACTCTTCGAAAATAAGGGACTCAAAGTAGACCTAAAAACCTACTTTAATGCCCTACTCTTCCCCCCTATTGCCTTTGTTCGATTGCTTTCTAAGTTGCTTCCCAAGAAAAAAGAAATTGGGGACAAGCATCGCTCTGATTTTGAAAAATTCACACCAGGCACCCTTTCTGACAAGTTACTCTACAGAATATTTAAGATAGAAAGGTTCTTTCTAAAACGTGGACTAAAGTTCCCTTTCGGGGTATCAATCCTAATGATTGGGAGAAAATAAGAGAAATCTATATTTAATCTTAGAGTTCTATTTCGCCACCGAAAACCTGTTGTGCAGGCCCACCGAGAACAATATTGGTGAAGCTTCCATTTTGTGAATGAAACGACACGCTCAAGTGTCCTCCCTTTGTAATGATCGGTATTTTAAGGTTCCCATTTTTCTTTGTGAATTTGCTGTAGGCAATTGCACAAGCCGTGACACCAGTGCCACAAGAAAATGTTTCATCTTCGACACCTCGTTCATAAGTTTCAATCACGATTCCATCCTTAGTAATCTTACATGTATTGACATTTATTCCAGCGGCTTTAAATTCCGTGCCATATCGCACCTCCCTTCCAAATTTCACAATGTCTACATCTTGGTCATCATCCAAGATTCTTACGTAGTGTGGCGAACCTGTGTCTAATATAAAGGTATCCCTACTACGTTCTTCTATTTGCAAGACATCATTCATGCCTAGGTCTACCCATGCTTCTTCTAAAATCTGGCCATGATGTTCACCATCGACTGCCTCAAAGACTGTCTTCTTACTAGCAAATCCGATAAAATTCGCAAAGGCAATGGAGCATCTTCCACCATTGCCACACATGCTTCCTTCATGACCATCCGAATTGTAGTATAGCATTCGAAAATCCGTGGTTCCATCTTCCTCTAAAATGATTAAGCCATCCGCTCCTACCCCAAACCGTCTATCACAGATTTTGGCCCGCACTTCCTGCTCTTCCTTTATCTTTGAGACATCTTCCCTGCCGTCAAAGAAAACGAAGTCATTCCCAGTTCCCTGATATTTCCAAAATTTATGCTTCATAGATGCAAAAATAGAAACTTCGAATTAGATTTGCTGCGTGAAGCGAATTGTCCAGATCTGTATAAGTTTATTATTTGTCTTTGAGGCGCTACTTGTCACTTACTGGAAGGGTAAGTTTGTGCCACATCCAAGCTCAATCGTACTGCTTCTTTCTTCTTTGCTGATCGGAATCTTAGGACTTTCCCTTTGCCTTACCAAAAGCAGTGCAAACGATCATGGCCACAACGACAGGGGAAGATTTTTTAGAATTGGATTTTCGGTTTTGTGGTGTGTCACGGCCGCAATTTTGCTAGGCTTGAGCTTAGAAGAATCATTTTCGTCCTATGCCTTAGATAAGATGGATACCTCGAAATCAGACGTCATCCCTCTAGTCATGGTAATGGTCGAAAGATTCATAGCAGGTGACTTCCCTTATGCTGACGTTTCACTGTGGGGATACACCCTACGGCCCACTTATATGCCAATGATTTGGATTCCATTTTCACTCGCCGAAGTGTTTTCTTTTGACTATCGATGGGTTCCCTATGGGATACTAGTAATTAGTATTTTCATCTTGCAAATCTCTCTTATTACCAGGGCTCGAAGTCATCTACTATTTGTCATCCTTTCCATCCTTCCTTGGGCACTTTGGTACTTGTTTGTACGAGAAGACACGAACCTGTTCTCCGTTACCATAGAGAACATCAACACCGGATACTACTTGCTCTTTTGCCTTTGTTTGTTTTCTAGGAAGCCAAGTCTTGTTGGCCTAGGACTAGCCTTATGCCTCCTTGCCAGATATAGCTTTGCACTGTGGGTACCCTTCCTGGGCCTCATTTATCTCATAAAAGACTATAAAGAATGTGCCACCATTGTTGGCATTTCACTCGCCGCCGTGGTCATGATATACATCCTTCCCTTTCTCCGTCAAGACCCACACATGTTTTTTGATAGTCTTGCCAGCTATACTGTAGCTGCAGTTGGTGAGTGGGATCCAGTCTGGCAGCAGGAAGGTGAAAAGCCCTATCATTTGTTCCGTGGAATAGGTGTAGCAGGCCTATTCTATGATAACGTTGAAGGCGACTTGCTTACTAGGATAAAGACCTTACAATTATGGCACTACTTGACCTCCATCCTAGTCCTTATCCCGATGTTCATTTTCTACTTCCGAAAGAGAAAGCACCTGCACTTGGGAATATTTCTGATTGCCTCTTTGAAGATCTATTTTGTCTTTTTTTATTCCTTTATCCAAGTGCCCTACTCTTACTTGACCCAGGTCCCTGTTTTCATTAGTCTCTTTCTCGTTATTTATGCGTGGATCCATTCTAAGGGGAGAGGAACCATATGATAAATTTTGAACATTTCTACCTAATTTGATATTAAATTCTGGTAAGTTTATCGTTCATTAGTCAATGAAACTGCAAACGACTTAGATGAAAAGAAATGTATACACTCTAATATTATGTTTTCTCTGTGCCTTCGGCGCGGTCTACCTTAACAATGCATTTTTCATAACTAGTGGGCAAGTCGATGAGCAGTCTATGCCAGCTTCTTTTGTTGCTGAACGGCTGACTTATGAGGACCTAAATAAACAGCAATACTTTTCTTCTTCACCTACAGACTTTATTTCAGCCGCGGAGAAAGGCCGTCCTGCTGTTGTCTTTATTAGAGCTATCCAAAGTTCAAGTAAGATGAAGACGCTTTCTGATTCCTCCGGAGGATCGACCGGTTCAGGAGTTATAATAACCGAAGATGGATACATCGCTACCAACAATCATGTCGTAGAAGGAGCGTCGTCAGTGGAGGTGATGCTGAACGATAGACGAGAGTACAAGGCAAAGCTGGTTGGAGCTGATCCTACTACTGATTTAGCAATACTAAAGATTGAGACAGATAATAATTTGCAGCACCTGAAATTTGGAGACTCAGATTCTGTGAGAATTGGAGAATGGGTAGTTGCAATTGGAAATCCGTTCCGACTACAATCTACAGTAACTGCTGGAATTGTTAGTGCCAAAGCAAGAAATATCAATATCCTAGAACAACAAGGAATAGAGTCCTTTATACAAACAGATGCGGCAGTTAATCCTGGCAACTCTGGAGGTGCCCTAGTCAACACTGCAGGGGACCTAGTAGGTATTAACACAGCCATCATGACCTATTCTGGAAGATATGAGGGATTCTCCTTTGCGATCCCTTCCAACCTTGCCAAGAAGGTAATCTACGACATTATTGAGTTC
This sequence comes from uncultured Saprospiraceae bacterium, assembly GCA_964570435.1. Classification (GTDB taxonomy): domain Bacteria; phylum Bacteroidota; class Bacteroidia; order Chitinophagales; family Saprospiraceae; genus Portibacter. The sequence continues at coordinate 3,648 of CAZMYK010000315.1, forward strand.
GGAGCAGTACAAAGAGGATGGCTGGGTGTCTCGATTCTAAGTGTAAATGCCAAACGTGCTGATGAACTGGGTCTAAAGACTGTAGGTGGTGTTTACCTAGAAAGAGTGAACAAGGGGGAAGCAGCCTCACAAGCTGGTCTTAAAAAAGGAGATGTTATTGTAGGTGTGAATGATATACCTACCCTTAGTCGTCCGGTCTTCATGGAGCAGGTCGGTAGATTCAGACCTGGAGATAGCATAAATCTCGTTTATTATCGAAATGGTACTAAGCAGGTGGCCAAGGTTACCCTTAGAAATCAGATCAATACTACAGACTTTGTCGCCATCAGAAAGGACAAGATTCTAACCGACTTAGGATTCGAGCTAAGAGACTTGGACCGAAATGAAAAGAAAAGGTTAGATACAGAGGGTGTCTACGTTGTAAGCGTCTCTCGAGGAAGCAAGATAGAGCGAACCAACATGGACCCTGGCTATATCATAACAAAGATTAATGAGAAGCCAGTAAGGAATGTCCAGAACTTGGTAGATGAATTGGAAGACCACGAAGGCATGGTCGTTTTAGAAGGTTTCTACGAGAACTATCCAGGAGAATTCCCTTACGCCTTTATCCTAGAGTAGCTGCTACTGTTTTCAAGACTTAGAGCCTATGAACTGGCTTAGGAAATCTAATCCGTATAAATCGAAGGCAAGTTTTTTCAATTGTTTTTTATAGCACTTAGGTGCTGATTCACTTCGTTAATTTGTCCACTAGGCCATTGCAAGAGTTTTGCAAATCTCTTGAACAAATGATGTCCTGTTCTCATTCGCCAATCTAGTCCTTGTCTAATTTCATTAAAAGTTGAAGGAGGCCCATTTGTATACTACTTAATGGTTACATTTGCGTGGAGAAAACAGAGAACTAATGACGGATCTTGATTTCAATATGAATGAGGATGAAATGATGCTTGCTATGGGAAGGCTAGAAAGAAAGCTAGAACAGGTGCATCTCGGAGGTGGAAAAAAGAAAATCGAAAAGCACCATGCGAAAGGTAAGTTGACAGCTAGAGAGAGAATTGAATTATTAGTGGATAAGGGAAGTGACCAAATCGAGATCGGAGCCCTTGCTGGCGATGGAATGTATGAAGAATATGGTGGCTGTCCATCAGGTGGAGTAGTTGTAGTGCTCGCATATGTATCAAAGATTCAGTGTATTATTATAGCAAATGATGCGACAGTGAAGGCAGGCGCTTGGTTTCCCATCACTGGCAAAAAGAATCTTCGTGCTCAAGAAATCGCTATGGAAAATAGATTACCGATTATCTACCTCGTAGATAGTGCCGGAGTATTTTTACCGATGCAAGATGAGATCTTCCCAGACAAGGAACACTTTGGCAGAATCTTTAGGAATAATGCGAGGCTTTCTAGCATGGGAATTCCGCAGATCGCTGCAGTTATGGGAAGCTGTGTTGCTGGTGGAGCCTATCTTCCAATTATGTCGGATGAGTCACTTATCGTCGAGGGAAGTGGGTCAATATTTCTAGCAGGGCCATACTTGGTCAAGGCCGCAATCGGAGAAGAAGTAGACAAGGAGACCCTAGGTGGAGCCAAGACACACAATGAAATATCAGGGGTAGCAGACTACAAATGCAAGGATGATAAAGAATGTTTGGAAAAGATCCGGGATCTGATGTCCAAAATGAATATCCCAAGGGTAGAAAACCTCAATAGA
>CAZMYK010000316.1:0-5343 GCA_964570435.1 uncultured Saprospiraceae bacterium
ATTAGAATTCCAACAATCGGGATTGGAGCTGGTCCCCATACCTCGGGCCAGGTTCTTGTGACCCATGATCTACTCGGCATTACTAAGGATTTCCACCCCCGTTTCTTAAGGCGTTACCTTGACCTGTATGATGACATAAAACTCTCTGTCGAGCAATATATAAAGGATGTAAAGAGTTCTGATTTCCCTAATGACAAGGAACAGTACTAGAAGATTTCTTTTTAAAATCTGACATCAAAAAATGAAAAAGTTACTCTTTGTTTTACTAATACTAGCACTAATTGGAGGCGCTGTAGCCTACTGGGCTTATCAGACCATCTTTAGCCCTAATGTGCTAGTCTCAAGTGAAGCCAAAGAGGTATATATTCCTACTGGAACAGACTATGATGGTGTCTTGGATATGTTACAAGAAAGGCAAATAATCACAAGCAGCACATCTTTTGATCGGGTTGCTGGATGGATGAGCTACAAGGCTGGAAAAATATCACCAGGCAAGTATTCAATTGGAAGCAATTGGACGAACAAGCAACTTGTATCTCTCCTTAGAAGTGGAAGACAAAGTTCTGTAAACGTCACCTTTAATAACCTGCGCACAAAGGAAGAACTTGCCGGAAAGATCAGCTCCTACTTGGAAATAGATTCCCTTGAGTTGGTAAGACATTTTCAAGATGAGGCCGTCTACAAGCAGAACAAGGTCACTGCTGAAGACTTTCTGACCCTATTTATTCCAAATACCTACGAGTTCTTCTGGACTGCTAAAAAAGAGGACGTAGTGAAGCGCTTAGTGAAAGAACACGACGACTTCTGGTCGAAAAACAATCGGCTTGAAAAGGCCAAGGAGAGAAACTTGTCACCCTCTGAAGTTTATACTCTTGCTTCCATCGTAGAAAAAGAATCCCTCCGAAATGATGAAAAACCAATTATTGCAGGAGTGTATCAAAAACGACTAGAAATAGGTATGCCGCTGCAGGCGGATCCCACTGTCGTATTTGCCAACGGCGATTTTGGACTTAGAAGAGTGCTCAACAGGCATTTGGAATTTGACTCGCCTTACAACACATACAAATATGCGGGGCTCCCGCCTGGTCCGATATACATGCCTTCTATTAGTAGCATAGACGCCGTGCTAGCTAAGAAAACACATAATTATCTTTATTTTTGTGCGAACCCGGACTTGCCTGGTGGCCACCTTTTCGCGGCCGACATATCCCAGCATAATGCTAACGCTCGCAGGTACCACAGGTGGTTAAATTCAAGAGGGATTCGATAAGTGTTTGACAGCTTTTAGATTGGCCGCTTCTTAACCAACTTAAGTTGTAAGGCCTGGTGTGAGTATGTTGGTGTGCCAATCCATACCATTATCTCTGGCCTGTACTTGATGGACCATTCAGAGTTGCTTTGTGGATCCCTTGGACTAAGGCTGATAATATTACTACCGGGACTTAGCTCGTAGCTTCCTTTTTCATTAAAAGCATCGCCCTTCCAAGTATATTTGCCATCAGGCAAAAAAAACACCTCACTCTCTAACCACGGACTTTTGTTATCGATTTTGCCATTGTTGAGAACTACCTCCACCACCCATTGGTGACGAGTAAGGTTGGCAATATCAAGTTCATCAGAAAAAGGGCTAACAACACTAGAGCTAGTTACCTCAGATATTGGTGCTACAGATGTCTTAGGACTCAATTCGGACTTACATGCAACGCATACTACCAAAAAAGAAAAAAAGAAATGCTTCATTGTTGTTTTCCTGAAAATGCTATTACTTTTATCCACACTGGATAACTAAAGTTATATAAATTTAAGCAAGATGCTTGATAAATTCAATCTCTATATTACTAATCAAGAATTAGTCCATAAAAGTCAAAAGATACTTTTGGCCGTCAGTGGAGGAATAGATTCTATGTGTATGGCCGAACTTTTCCGTCGAGGGGCATATGATATCGGAATTGCGCATCTTAATCATGGGATGAGGGATGAAGAATCTGATAGTGATGAGGAGCTTTGCAAGAAATATGCAAAAAAACACCAACTTGAATTTTTTAGCCGAAAGGTGGACCTTTCTAAGATCCAAAGTAACTTTCAAGCAGAAGCCAGAAGAATCAGATATATGTGGTTAAATCAGGTTGCAAAGGACAACGACTACGATGTTATTGCAACTGCCCACCACAAGGACGATGATATCGAAAACTTCTTCATTCGAATCAATAGGAATTCAGGTTTGAATGGACTAAGTGGGATTAAGCCTAAAAAAGGCAATATCATTCGTCCCTTATTGTTCGCATCTAAGGAAGACATATTACTCTTTGTTCAATCGGAGGAAGTTCCCTTCCGAGATGATGAATCTAACTTTGAATCTAAGTATAAGAGAAACTTCTTTCGCAACGAGGTCATCCCAAGAATTGAAAAGAAGATCCCTGGTTATAAGTACAATGTACATTCAACCATCGAAAAAATAAGTGAAGCCAACACCTTACTTAATCACCTTGTATCCTCTATCGAAGACGAAATTACCTTCAAGGAAAGCGACCACGTATTTGTTTCTGTTCATAACCTTAAGACTTTTCCATCACCACGACTAATCCTCTTCTACATCCTGAACAAATATGGCTTGAACAGGACCCAATCAGACAATCTTTTCGAAGCCTCCACAGGCGCAGTAATCCAGTCGGAAAAGCTCATTTTTCTTAAGAACCGTTCAGATATTGTGATTAAAAAGAGAACTTTTAAGCAAGAGGTTTTTCTGCCAGTAGAATTGTTTGAAACTGACTACAATATCGGAAAAATGAGAATTTTGCGGCTTTCGAAGGTGGAGAACGAAGGGCAGCAAAACACTGAACGTGAGGTGTTTATCAGTGAGCAGAATATTGCCTTCCCACTAACCATTAGGAGTAGAAAAGAAGGTGATAGTTTCCAACCGCTTGGGATGGAAGGCAAGTCAAAGAAGGTCAAGAAATTCTTGATCGATCTAAAACTGAATCAGTTCGAAAAGCAAGAGGTACAGATTCTAGAAGATTCTGAAGGAAAAATCATCTGGGTACTAGGGCTTCGTGCCGATGAAAGGTCAAAAATAACAAGTGAGGATAAGACTGTAATAAAGGTGGCGATTCATAAACATAGCGGCTAGCGGAATTGTTACCATCTTATGAGAGATGATAGAGCCTTTTTAATTCATCCCAAGCAGATTGTCATTATACTTGTAATAGCTGCAGTTACAGTTCTGTTTATCGCCTTTAGTGCGTCTTACTTATACAATAGAGTTCAGACGGGAATCCCGCCTGTTAAGTTGCCCAACCTTTTCTACTTCAATTCACTCTTTATGCTGGCTTCAAGTTTCACCTTGATTAAAGCCAAGAGGGCGTACATCGATGATGAAACACAGAAATACAAAGCCTTGATTCTTGCAACCATAATCACTAGCTTAGTATTCCTAGTGCTTCAGATACTTGCATGGCAGCAAATGAGAAGTATGAACATCTTTGTTGATGCAGCAAATACGGGATCCTACATGTATCTCATTTCAGCCACACACTTCTTACATGTCGTTGGAGGACTGCCGTTTCTGATCGTATTTTTCATTAACGCTATGAAGAAGATGAAGTCTCCGGTAAGTGTGCTGATCTACTTTTCTGATCCAGCAAAGAAACGAGACCTGCAGCTATTGACCACCTACTGGCATTATATAGATGTCTTGTGGATATATTTGGTATTATTTTTTCTTATCAACTATTGGATACAATAAATCAGAGTGTTAACACTTTCTTAAAACAGAAATTATTTCTAATATTTCGAGCACAAGACTTACTTTTGCTTGATAATGACAAAAAATGATGAGACTTAAGCTATTCTACCTCTTGGCAATATCAATCATTCTAGCTTCTTGCAGTGAGAATCCTAGCGAAGGTATTTCTGGTCAAATTATTGGTGCTGAGAACCTTGCGATCTACTTCGACATGGTCAATCCAGATGGGATCAACAATTCACTAACACAGGTTCCAGCAGACGCTAAGGGAAACTTCACCATACCAGCAGATGAACCTTTAGAAGATGGTGTGTATCGCATTAGAATCGGTGCCAAAAGTGCCTATTTATTGCATGAATCAACTGATCAGCCAGTGAAAATTAGTGGAAGTGTGAAAGACTTCAGTAATTACAGCTATCAAGTCGAAGGCAGTCCACTATCCGAAGAATATAGAGCATTGATGGCCTCGTACCTAGAAAAGAACAAGTCAATTAACGATGTTAAAACTGCAATCAAAACTGATATGCATCCGCTTGTTGCTATGCAGGTTGCCAATTCACTTTTCAAGTCCAATCCTTCATTTGTCCAGGAACAAGCTGCTATTAACACAAAACTAAAGGCTGCCTACCCTGATGCTGGTTTTACGAGGAGACATTCTGAAATGCTTACGGGAATGCAGAATGCGATTGCAGCATCGCGAAGGAAGGGAGGTAAATTCAAAGTGGGTGATATGGCGCCGGACATTTCATTGCCGGGACCTGACGGAAAAACTAGAAAACTTTCGGACCTCCGTGGCGAAGTCGTCCTACTAGATTTCTGGGCAAGTTGGTGCGGGCCTTGCAGAAAAGACAATCCAAAGGTTGTAAAGACCTACAATAAATTCAAGGAAAAGGGATTCAACATTTTCAGTGTGTCTCTTGATGGCATCCATCCAAGGAGATTGCAGTCTTACAAAACACAATCTGATATAGATAAGCAGGTGGCCGCCTCTAAGAAGAGATGGGTAGGTGCGATCGAGAAAGATCAGCTGGCTTGGGACAACCATGTTAGTGAGTTAAAGCACTGGAATTCAGCGGTCACAAAATTGTATGGTGTTTCATCGATTCCTCAGACTTTCCTGATAGACCGAGACGGGAAGATTGCAGCATTGAACCCAAGGTATAATCTAGAACAAGAACTGGAAAGAGTCCTCTAGTAGTTGCCTAGCACTGGCTTCTACTTGGTGGAAAGATGTGAAAGAAAGATAGCAGTGGCAATCCCAGCATTTAAGGATTCAGCAAGACTGTTGGCATCTTTTTCAATGCTTATAGATTCTTTAGATAGAGCCAGAACTTTCTGTGAGACTCCATGTGATTCACTTCCAATTACTAAGATCATATTCTCTGGCCTCTTGAATTCCTGTAGGGACTTGCCTGAAAGGGTTGTGGCATAGATAGGAAGCTCTGTTTTTAGTGAGGTCAAGTCCATGTTACTTAATTGAACACGTGTATTGCTGCCCATGCTTGCTTGAACGACCTTCGGATTATAGAAATCAACACTTTCTGGCGAGGCAATCACAGTGCGTACTCCGAACCAGTCAGCTGTTCGTATTATGGTTCCCA
>CAZMYK010000317.1:0-5334 GCA_964570435.1 uncultured Saprospiraceae bacterium
ATCGCTTGATCTTGAACGCTCAAAAGATCTTGGTCAGCTGAGAAGTCAAAATTCTGGCTGAAGGTCTGTTTCCAGCTAAGGTCATCATTGCGATGGTTGGTGTATTCTACAGAAATTGAAATTCTCAGTCTATTGAGTGAACTTTGAGAGTCAGCAGTTGGGGCCAATTGTTCAAGAGCAAAGTTGGAAATCGACCCATTAAATTCAACATCTGGATCTGTATCATTGGCAGTAAGCTTGGTTTGCTGATTGATCTTATTTTTAAGTTCTTCTGTAAATATCTGATTGATTAGTGGTGGCGCATTTCGAGCCTTTTGATCGAAATTAGCTACATAGTAAGTTTGTACATTCTCAGGAATGCTAATTCCATTCAGGGTGTAGCAAGCGCTAAAGATGACTATTCCAATGAAGTATGCAAATATTTTTATCATTCCAGGATTGAAGTATTTTCTCATTTCTAAAACGAATGCAATTTATAAAAAAGCTTGTGCTTGAGTGTTTATTTTCCTGTACAAAGCTAGCAACGAGCTATCAGTGACTTAAGAGGACAGATTTGCCTGGCATAAAGACTCAATCAAAGAGCACATCGGTTACTCCTAGTTTAGGGACTGGAAAAAGTGCTCCTTTGATAGGATCTGCTGATCCGATTCTAATTACTGAACAAAGGCTCTATTTCCTGGTGACCATATTTCTCCAATAGGACCGGCAGTTCTTGCGTTAGGAAATGGATTTGATTGTCTATACCTTTCGGGGTGTCGTGATTATGGAGAGCGATGATCACCAGGTCTTTCTCTGTGAATGTTAAAATAAATTGCCCACCGTAGCCCATGCCATAGTTTACGATCTGACCCTGGAACTTCGCCTTGTACCAACAGAATCCATGTTTGGACCATCGAATCCCCCAACTTGTATTACTCTTTTCTTCAAGATCAAAACTTTGATCAATCCATGATTCGGATAAGACTTGCTCACCTTCCCAGCTTCCCTGTTCCACTAATAGTTGGCCTATTTTCATAAGATCCATGGGTGTCATTGATAGTCCAAGACCGCTCCCATCATGGAAGCCTCCTCCTCTTAATTCCCATTCTACCCTTTGTATGTGCAGACTAGAAAAGAGGTATTTATTTGCAAAATCTAGCGTGCTTTGGCCAGTGGCTTTGCTCAATATCACAGAAAGCAAGTGTGTCGCGCCTGAGTGATAGTTGTAGTGTACACCAGGTTCGTGTTCAAGTCCTTTTTCAAGTACATATGAGACTGGAGAACTGCTTTCCAACCAATCTTTATGTTCTAAGTAACCCTTCCAAGAAAGTCCTGATGTCTGGTTTAGGATATGTCTGATCGTAATTTGTTGCTTTCTAACGTTTATGAATTTCTCGAACTCGTCTGGAAAATAGAGGCTAATTGGAGTATCCACTCCCTTTATAAATTCACGATCTATTGCAATCCCAATCAAGATACTTATGAGTCCCTTCGTAAGGGATTGCACGTTACACAGGCTTTCTTTTGACTTACCATTGGAATACTTCTCTAGAACGATTTTACCATTTTGGGAAATGATAGTAGCAAGATGGTCTTCTTCTTTGTTTGCTGCTTCCTGACTTTCTCCCAGCGGCTTGGCTTCTTGTCTTGATGAATCTCGCAAGCTAGAATTACATATTGTTAAGACAGATAACAAGAGTGTAAAGACAATTTTCATAAAGGTAGTTTGTTGACTGATTATGATGGATCGACAAAGAGAACGTTGAGCTCAGAAAAAGATTGCACTAGATGCCTTAGCACTAGATATCGCTATTCGATATTCTTACTCCGTAGATCATATTTACTAGCTATCATTTCCGCTACTTCCTTCGCTGATCTACTGGTGTTATTAATCTTCCAGATTTTTTTTGTTGGCAATTCACCCTTTAAGGTGTTCATTCTGTACAAGGTGTCTTCTTTTTTCAAGAGCTTTTCAGAGAATTCTAGATTCCTTTTTGTGGGTTTGTGTTTCAACCTGTTTTCTGTCTTATTGCGTCTTAGGCGTTCCTCTTGTTCACAGTCAAGTTCTATGATGTGCACAGTGGCTTTTCTTTCGTCGAAAACACTAATGATTTCATCCACGTAATCCTCATCATCCTGCTCACTGAATGCCCAAGCCATCGTGAAAATAAGACCGTTTAGATCACTCTTGGCCACCTCACGAAAAACATCGAACCTTATCTTTCTGTCTAGACGGCTAAAGCTAGGGGTGCCAAAATCAAAAAACTGATTGACTAGTTCCAATGAAAGATGGTTGTAGAAAAGTTTCAGTCCAGTTATTTTTTTGAGCTCTTGGCCCACCGTCATCTTACCAGAGGCGGGAGGCCCACAGATGATGATTAAATTAAATTGATCCATACTAGTTTGTCGTATTAACCTATTGTCAGCAAATTAGAAAAAAAACGTTGCGTAGAGGACTTATGTGATTACTGCTTTCGCTCCCAAAGTGGATGTGACCCTAGTGTTGTTCTAGCCAATCAATTGCAAGGGACCACAATTTTTGCCTTTTTGAGCTGAAGAATTTCATGTGTCCAATGTCCTTGTAGCCATAGTCAGCGGGATTCAAGGTGACTATTTTTGCTGGCATTTTTGGGAATACCCGGACCATGTCTTTGACATTTTTGAGGTTGGCTATTTCGTCGTCTTTCGAATGAAGCCAAATTGACGGAACCCTTAAATCGTCATAGTAGTGATCTTTGATTGATCTGTCGAGATCTCTTTTAAGATATCCTGTCCCATTGCACCATCGTCGCCACTGCGATGATACTGCCTTGGGCAGGGGCTCTCCCATTCCAACCCATTGAGACTTTGTATGACCAAAAATAATATTGCTAAGCGTAATGTAGATGTTCAGAAAAAAGAAAGAAGAGAGGATAAATGGAAACGTAGAGTTTCGAATCGATCCTGAGGAGCAAGCAAAATTAAACATCGAAGTCAGTTCTTCGCTATCACCCATTAGCCCTACTAATTGTCCACCAGCACTGTGACCGACCAAGTGATAGTTCATATCCGTGAATTCTCGTTTCAATGCACTAAAAACTGCTGTCATATCTAAGCGTCCCCAATTAACCAAGGTTGCATCTGTACTGTTGAGTGAGTCGCCCTTAGACCCACCGATCGCTCTGTTATCGTAGGTGATCACAGCAAATCCATTATCAGAAAGGAACTGTGCAAATGAATTATAGAATTGCCTCTTAATGCCAGTGGCTGGAGCTATCATAATAGCCGCTTTAGCTATCTTCGGGCGATAGACCGTCGCTGCTAATTCGAATCCATCTTCACAGGTGATCTTGATTTCTTCTTTGGCCATTTACCTAGTGATCATTTGAGCTTGTATCTTGTTTCCGATAGGAGCATAATTTACCAGGAAAATACCAAAAATTTGACTCTTAGTCAAATTTTGTGTCTAGATGAGTGGCGCTTGCCATTGATCGCCAGTTTGGTGTATATGTCAACTAGGTAAGATTATAAGAAGGCGTGAAACTTAGTTGAAGGCAGCCAGGATAGCTAAGGCGAGTTCAAAGAAGCTGTTTAAGCAATTTCGTACTCCTTGATCTTCCTATACAAGGTCCTTTCGGATATGCCTAATTCTTCGGCAGCATCCTGCGACCACCATGTTTTTTGAGAGCCTTCTTTATCCATTCTTTTTGCATCTCATCTAGGGATAGATTTTCTTCGATAACCTCGGATTCTTGAAAATTATTGACCTTGTTGTGGTCAATCAGAATTGGACGTTCGTCTTCTTGGTAGGGAATAGGATTATTCGTTGTGCTTCCTGTAGATCTGAAATCTGAGAATTTCTCAGGAAGTCTACCTACATTATTCCCGTACGAATTCATCTGTGGGAATTCCAAATTGTTGGTCTGGATAAGCTCGAAGACCAATGATTTCAGGTCATTAAGATCGTTCTTCATTTCGAATAGAAGCTTATATAGGATCTCTCTTTCTTCGAAGTCTTGTCTTCCGCCGTTGTTAGAAAGACTTGGGAGGTTACGCTTGGTAATATTTGGGATCAATGTGATTAGCTGCTCTGCCGAAATATTCGCGTCATCGGTCAGAACGGATAGTTGCTCCACTACATTCTTAAGTTCGCGAATATTGCCCGGCCAGTTGTAGTTCTCAATTAAGAGACGGGCACGTTCATCTAAGCGGATAATGTCTGTCTTATACTTATCAGAAAAGTCAACCGCAAATCTGCGAAAGAGGATGTAGATATCCTCGTGTCTCTCTCTGAGCGAGGGGATATTTATAGGAACAGTATTGAGCCTGTAGTACAAATCTTCTCTAAACTTTCCAGCCTTTATCTTGTCGAGGAGGTCTACATTTGTGGCTGCAACTACTCGCACATCTGTCTTGTGTACAACGGAGGAACCTACCTTTACAAACTCTCCGTTTTCTAGAACCCGTAGCAAGTAGGCTTGCGTATCCAATGGCATTTCGCCAATTTCATCCAAGAATATTGTTCCTGTGTCAGCAGTCTCGAAGTAGCCCTTCCTGTCACTTGTCGCACCAGTGAAGGCACCTTTTTCATGGCCAAACAACTCCGAATTGATTGTCCCTTCCGGAATGGCTCCACAATTGATCGCAATTAACTGGCTATGCTTTCTCGGGCTGAGGTGGTGGATAACTTTGGAAAAGACCTCCTTACCTACACCACTTTCTCCCGTTATCAAGACGGTTAGATCCGTGCTAGAAACTCGAGATGCAGTATTCAATGCATGTTCCAGGGAAGAGGACCTTCCTACAATTCCGAATCTTTGCTTGATTGCTTGTAAACTACTCATGAGGATCTTATTCTTGAAACAGTGTATTTGTTAAATGTGGAGACGCTCCTTTGTTCTTGTTCCTTCAGGTACTTGAAACCAAACCAAAGTGGTCCGAGCGTTAGCAAGAGCCACATATTCATAAACAAAATGACTAGTAGGGTAAAAATTGAGCAAATACCCAGCATAATATAGTACTCAAGACCTGTGGAAGACTCTGCAAGCACTTCATTCACGTGGTATTCATTGGCCTGCAAACAAGAATGACACTGGTGCTCGAAGTAGCGACCTATCTCGTCCTCAAGCATTGCTCGAGAAGCGACCTTGGGTTTGATGGTGTTTCTCGCCCTACAATTTTTACACGTCAAATAAATTTGCATTAATTATATTTCTTAAGTACTGTTTCTATTCCTCTACTACACCTCTAATAGTTACACTTCCACTCACCGACCTCTCCGCTTACCCCTCTAATCAACTACTCCCCAACTCTCCAACTCCCCAACACGCCAACGCCCCAACATCCCAACGCCCTAACACCCCAAAACGCCAACCT
>CAZMYK010000318.1:0-5331 GCA_964570435.1 uncultured Saprospiraceae bacterium
CATTCTTCTCGGTCAGATCCACCAAGGTCTTTTGATTCTTAGTCTTCGCCTTAATGGGTTTTCCGTTCCGCCCATGCACGATGGTAGTATTCGAGTTTCCATTGCTCAACTTGTAGGCCAGTGGATTGTCTCCACCAAGGAGGTCCATTAAGGTATGCGTCGTTAGTTCCTTATCTTCTTTAATCAACTTTACCATGGCTTCCACCTTAGACTTAGCCTGCTGAGACTTGTGCTTATCACCTGATATTTTGAGACTGCTACCCCGCGACGTGATGGTCAAGTCCGGGAAGGCATTCTTTAGTAAATTTAGCTTGGAATTTTTGTGACCATAAAGGTCCAAAGGGTCAACGCCCTCGATCGTCAGGATTATTTCACTCAAATTTTTAATCTCCTTATTTATTATTAGATATTCTCGTTCAGAACTAGGTTGGCTTACTTATAGCAAGAAATCTTGCCCCTTTTAAACAACAAAAAACGAAAAAGATTTCAATATGACACATTTATGTTCGAATTTCCATAGTTAACATATTATGATTTTTCTTAATATTTATAATATCTTTGCCTAAATTGCGTTCATGGCTGTCATAAGTTTAATTTCTGATTTTGGAACTAAGGACCACTACGTAGCTGTCCTTAAGGCCTGTCTTTATCGCAGAAATCCTGAACTAAAGATCGTTGATGTGACCCATGAGATCCAGCCCTTCGACATTGTACAAGGGTCATTTATTCTAAAAAATATCTGGTCTCAATTTCCAAAAGGTACCGTACACATTGCGGCGATTAATCTTTTCTTCGCAGAACGAAATGAGTTTATCGCCTTTGAAAGAAACGGCCATTTTTTCGTAGGCCCTAACAATGGCATTTTCACCTTGATGTTTGATGACTTATACGCAAGTGAAATCGTTCAGGTGCCATACGACCCTGAAGAGAACTATCCCTTGCAGAATGCCTTAGCAAATGCTGCCTGCAAGTTAATCGTCCATCCTGATCTAGACATGGTGGGAACTTCATTGCTAAGGTTAGAGAAAAAAATCTCTGTTGCTCCTGTTGTTAATGAATCTCAGATTAGGGCCACAGTCGTCCACATTGATGACTACGGCAATGTCATCGTCAATGTAGATAAGGACTTATTCGAAAGAATTAGAAGGGATAGAGCATTTGGCATTTATTTCAAGCCAAATGATCCGATAAGAGAAATTAGCATTGAGTATAGTGACGTTCCAATTGGCGATGTACTATGCTTCTTCAACTCAGGTCGCTACCTAGAAATTGCCATTAACAAGGCGAGTGCCGCATCCCTTCTTGGGCTTAAGAAGGACGAAGCTATCCAGATTGACTTTTATGATTAAGCGGATCGTAAAACTTACTTTTTCTGCTGAAGCGAGAGAAGACTTCATAAGCGTATTCACACAACACAAGATAGACATGAAAGCCTTCCCGGCTTGCAAAAAGCTAGAATCTATGGAGGACATAGACCAACCTGGATTATTCTTTACTTATTCCATATGGGATTCTGAGGAAGCCTTAGAAGAATATAGGTCATCCGACTACTTTAGGAAGATCTGGGGCACGATAAAACCATGGTTCGATGAAAGGCCCCAGGCTTGGAGTTTGCGCTAATGGTAGGTGCACTGTCCCATTTATCTCAAAACACTAAGAAGACATCACCGCTTTGAAATTCAATCAAATAATCTACCTTCGCTTATTCATTCTAATTTGATCATCAATGCCAGTCATAGATTGCAATTCTTACAATGTATTTATCAACGAATCTTGGACTCAGCTTCGTGAAATCATAGAAGAGAAGTCTTACTCTCGGATAGGTATATTGGTTGACGAGAATACCAAGCTCCATTGCCTGCCTAAGTTCCTAGCAGAATTTCATGACCTTACACCTGAGATCATTGAAATAAAATCTGGAGAGCAGGAAAAAAACCTCGAATCTTGTAAGCACATATGGAATGTCATGTTAGAGGCTGGCTTTGACCGGCACTCCTTGATGATCAACCTTGGAGGTGGTGTGATCGGAGACATGGGTGGTTTTTGCGCATCTACCTTCATGCGTGGAATGGACTTCATTCAGATTCCTACTACCCTTCTTTCCCAGGTAGATGCCTCTGTTGGAGGTAAATTAGGCGTAGACTTCCAGGACTACAAGAACTTAATTGGCATCATAAAAGATCCCATAGCAGTATGGATCGACGATTCTTTCTTAGGGACGCTCGAAGCACGGCAAATTAGAAGTGGTTATGCTGAAATTATTAAGCATGCTCTAATAAGCGATGCCGAAATGTGGGAGGAAATTAAAGGTATTAGTGACCTGACCAAAATCTCCTGGGGTCCTGTAATAGAACGTTCTGTGAAAATCAAGCGCGATGTGGTAGAGCAAGATAAGTACGAAGGTAGCCTAAGAAAAATTCTCAATTTTGGTCACACTCTAGGGCACGCCATAGAAAGTGAAAACCTACACCAAGCTGACTTCCTGCTACATGGAGAGGCCATTGGTATTGGAATGATTACAGAAGCTTATATTTCTATGAAAATGCTGGGTCTAAGCCAAGTTGACTACATGGAAATCAAGAAGTACATTTTGAGTATCTACCCACACTATCCTAATCACCTTGCTAACGAAGAGAATATCGTCGCCAAAATGTTAAAGGACAAGAAAAACAGACGAGGGATGCTGAATTTTTCGTTATTGAAGCAAATCGGCGAATGCACATTCGATGTTGTTCCCGAAGAATCTACTATTAGCAATTCTCTAGCAGATTACAAGGAGTTATAATATTAGCTTTTTTTGTAATATATTTGCAATTAATTTTCATTTAGTTAACTATCTATTCGAATGTCTAAAGATAAACCAAGAAGGCCATTCAGAGCCTATGTCTTTTGGATGTGGCTTCTAGCGATTGCCGGGCTCTTAGGCGTGGTCGCTATATTTGTCCTTGTTTCTTACTCCGATCTCCCGGAGATAGATGAGTTGGAAAATCCAAAATTTGAATACTCTACCCTTGTATACACGAGCGATGGCGAGGAGCTTGGAAGGTACTTTAAGTACAACCGCGATTGGGTGACTTATGAAAATCTGAATCCCCACATCGTAGATGCCCTTGTTGCCACCGAAGATCGCAGATATTTCAATCACAACGGAATTGACCCTAGAGGATTCGCAAGGGCGGTTATCCACCTAGGCAAGAACGGAGGAGCAAGTACAATCACTCAGCAATTGGCAAAGCTCTTCTTTACCAATTATTCGAGAAATTTCGTCAAGCGAGTTTACCAGAAGTTACAGGAGTGGATCATTTCTCTTGAACTCGAAAAACGTTATACAAAGGAGGAAATTCTGGCAATGTACCTTAATAAGTTTGAATTCATTTATGATTCATATGGCATCAGTGCTGCAGCCAATACCTACTTTGGTAAGGATCAAAAAAACCTCACGATTGAAGAAGCTGCAGTCTTGGTTGGAATGCTCAAAAATCCATACTATTACAATCCCAAAATCTTCCCAGAAAGGGCTCAAAGGAGGCGGACAACTGTCCTCAACCAAATGCGCAAAGAGGAATACCTGAGTCAGACTTCCTACGACTCCATTAAGCTCAAACCCATTGATCTTTCTAATTTCAAAAGACAAGAAGACTCGAAAGGGCTTGCACCACACTTTAGAAGTGAGTTGACCAAGTGGTTGAAAAAGACCCTCAAGCAAGAGCAATACCAGAAGCCTAGCGGTGGAAGCTATAATATCTACCTAGATGGTCTCAAGGTCTACACGACGATTGATTCTAAGATGCAGAAGTATGCTGAAGAATCGGTTATGAAGCATATGAAGGGCTTGCAAGCCAAGTACTTTAAGCGATGGAAGGGTATGGATCCTTGGACTTATGATGCAGATGAGGGTCAGAAAAAAATAAGAAGGGAGTCCCTCAATTCTGTCGTTAGAAACTCTGAAAGATTCAAGCGCCTGAAGGACAATCACATGTCTGAAGTTTATGCAGAAATATCCAAGGAATTTTCGGATGCTAGACTATGGGATGCGGATATTCTGAGAATGCTCAAGGCTGAGAAAGAAAAAGGACATCTTGCCCGCTTGATGGATAGGGAAATCATCTCACGAAAACAGAATGCCCGCTACCAGAAAATCATGTCTTCGTCCCACTGGTCTAAGTTGAAGAAGCAGTGGTCGACCCTACAAGGACGTGCAAAGAAAGACTTCAATAAGAAGTCCAAAATGAAGGTATTTGCCTACAATGCAGTGGGACAGACCGATACCTTGATGACACCGATGGATTCTATCAAGTACCACCTAATGCACATGCAAGCAGGGATGCTGGCTGTAGACCCGGAATCAGGTGAGGTAAAGGCCTGGGTGGGAGGTACTGATCATAACTACTTTCAATTTGACCACATTAATTCCAATAGGCAGGTTGGTTCTACCTTCAAGCCATTCATCTACGGAACTGCTATATTTCAACAAGGGATGTCTCCTTGCTGGAAGGTGAAAGACGTACAATACAGCATAGCGCCTGGCGACTCCAAGTTTGGCCTTCTGGATAAATGGGAGCCTACGAATTCCAATGGAAAGTTCTCGGGAGCAAATCTAACCCTGTACGAGGGTCTTAAACAGTCTAAGAACTCTGTCTCAGTTTGGCTTATGAAGGAACTTGGGAATGTGGACGTAGTCCGCAACCTCGCTTCTAATATGGGCATTCCTGCAGGCAAGATTCCACAGGCACCTTCTATCAGCCTTGGAGCTGCCGAACTATCCTTAATGGATATGACTGGAGCATATACCACATTCGCGAATAATGGCGTTTATAACAAACCCATCTTCATCACTAAGATAGAAGACAAGAACGGCCGATTGATCTATACTGCCTTTCCTGAGCAAAGGACTGCTCTTCCGGAGGCCTATAATTATGTTATGGTGGATATGTTGCAATATGCTGCAAAATTTATCCAACCCCAATTCGAGTCCGCTGTGGGTGGAAAAACAGGGACGACGAATGACTATGTAGATGGTTGGTTTATGGGAATCACTCCAGACCTTGTCGTTGGTACTTGGGTGGGTGGCGACCTTCCATGGATTAGATTTCGAACCCTTGCAGATGGCCAAGGTGGAGTCATGGCAAGGCCTGTCTTCGTGGACTTTCTGAAAAAGCTGGAAGCAGATCCATCTTCAGGCTATGACAAAACTAAAAAGTTTGCTAAGCCCGAAGGAGAGCTTGGGATAGAAATGGACTGTGGAGTCTATGACAATATCGTCAAAAGCGACTTAGAGAAGGAACAACGCAAACAATTTGAAGAAACCGAGTTCGAAGAAGAGGAATTCTA
>CAZMYK010000319.1:0-5310 GCA_964570435.1 uncultured Saprospiraceae bacterium
GTATTTCTGATGGTTTACCTAAGTAGGATAGAGAAGTTTAATGCAGCACACAAGTTGTGGGTTAAAGATTGGACAGATGAAAAGAACTTCGAAGTCTTCGGCAAGTGCGCTAACAAAAACTGGCATGGACATAACTATACCTTGGTCGTTACGGTCAAGGGACGTCCTGATCCTGTCACGGGATTTGTAATCGACGCTAAGAAACTAAGCAAGATCATTAGAAAGCATATTACAAACAAGTTAGATCATTCAAATCTTAACTTAGATGTGGACTTTATCAAGGATGACATCATGCCTACCACAGAAAATCTAGTTATGTTGATTTGGAATGAACTGAATCCCCATCTTATCAGTTGTAACCTACATTGTATTAAACTAATCGAAACAGATACCATATACGCAGAGTATTATGGAGAATAAAAGACAGACATGGCATACAAGAAAACAGAGGAGTATAACGACAAGACCACTGAAACATTAAAAGGTAATTTTGATGAAATCCTGCGGCAGATAGGAGAGGATCCTTCAAGGGATGGGTTGATAAAGACACCCGAGCGCGCAGCAAAAGCAATGCAATTTCTTACGCAGGGATATGGAATGGATGCCAAGGAGATTTTGACCTCAGCTCTATTTCCTGAGAACTATAGTGAGATTGTAATTGTGAAGGACATCGAAGTCTATTCTATGTGTGAGCACCATATCCTGCCATTCTTTGGAAAGGCACATATTGCTTATATACCGAATGGTCATGTTGTAGGCTTAAGTAAATTACCTAGGGTGGTAGATGTGTTTGCTAGGAGGTTGCAAGTGCAGGAGAGACTTACTCACCAGATTCTTGATTGCATCCAAGAGACATTGCAACCCTTAGGTGCGGCAGTCGTTATCGAAGCAAGGCATATGTGTATGATGATGAGGGGTGTAGAGAAGCAAAATTCTATAACCACGACATCGGCATTCACAGGTGAATTCAGAAACACAGAAACAAGAAATGAGTTTTTAAAACTTCTACTTTCTAACCGAGTATAACAGAGATATGAAGGCATATATTTTTCCAGGCCAGGGTGCACAATTTGAAGGAATGGCAACAGAAATGATGGCTTCCTCCCAAGAGGCTAAAAAGCTGCTTGATCAAGCTGGCGAGATCTTGGGATTTGACATATCCGAAGTCATGACTATTGGAAGTGCTGAGGATCTTAAAGAAACGAAGGTCACCCAGCCAGCTGTATTTCTTCATTCAGTAATAAAGGCCAAATTAGCAGGAAGTGCTTTTAAGCCTGATTTCGTAGCAGGTCATAGTCTTGGCGAGTTCTCTGCACTTACTGCGGCAGGTGCTCTTTCATTCGAAGATGGACTTAGCCTTGTTAGTAAGAGAGCTTTGGCAATGCAGAAGGCATGCGAAATGCAAGAATCAACAATGGCAGCTATTCTAGGTCTAGATGATGCTGTAGTTGAAGGGATTTGCGCTAGCATCGACGAGATGGTTGTTCCCGCTAATTATAATTGTCCTGGGCAACTTGTGATATCAGGTAGCTTTGAAGGAATCAACAAGGCCGTGGCAATGGCCAATGAGGCAGGTGCCAGAAGGGCCTTAGTTCTTAGCGTCGGTGGTGCTTTTCATTCCCCACTAATGGAACCAGCAAGAGCCTCTTTAGAGCAGGCTATCAATGATGCTGAAATAAAATCTCCCCAGGTGGCTATTTATCAGAATGTAGATGGACTTCCACAGACAGAGCCTTCAATCATCAAAGAAAACTTGGTCAAGCAGCTTACAGCTCCGGTTAGATGGACACAGACGATGCATAATCTAATCGCAGCTGGAGTAGATCACTTCGTGGAGGTAGGAGGAACGGGGAAGGTTTTAACTGGCCTAGTAAAGAAGGTAGATCGCAAGATTCCATGTGAAACTTTGTAATTCCTTATTATCTTTGTTTGTAATATGAGTTTAACAGCGGGAAAATTATTACTTGCTCAGCCTTTCATGCTAGATCCTAATTTCAAGCGATCTGTCGTAGTGCTGTGTGAACATGACAAAGAGAAAGGTTCGCTTGGTTTTATTCTTAACAAGCCCTTGAATATGAAAATTCTCGACCTCGTCAGTGATTTTCCTGAGATGGAGGCTGAAGTTTACTATGGCGGTCCTGTTGCAACGGATACCCTACACTATATTCATGATAAGGGAGACCTCCTAGAGGATAGCGTCGAAATACATAAAGGAATTTATTGGGGTGGTGACTTTGAAAGATTAAAGTTCTTGATCGAAAATAAACTAGTCTTAGAAAGCAATGTCCAGTTTTTTGTGGGATACTCTGGCTGGTCAGAGGGTCAGCTAGAAGGTGAGCTTACGTCAGGCTCCTGGGTTGTCGCGAACATGGATGCCAACTACCTATTTCATAAGGACGAATCGCTTCTTTGGAAAAAGGCGATGGAAAACAAAGGAAGTGCTTACGGCGTGATCGGCCAAATGAATGAATCCCATAGACTTAACTAGATTATGATAAATGTACAAGGGCTATACATTCAGTATGGTGACAGGGTATTGTTTAATAGACCTAATCTTACCATCGAAAAGAATGAAAAGATTGCTCTGATAGGACGGAACGGAGCAGGCAAGTCTAGTTTGTTGAAGTTGCTCTGTGGCAAGTTTCTACCTGATGAGGGTAGTGTCGAAGTACAGAATGGAGTAAGCTTGGGCTACCTAGAGCAGGACCTAGACCTGAGTTTTGAGACCCCAGTTTTAGAAGAAGCAAAGAAGGCCTTCGAAGAAGTCAATATCCTGAATGATTCCCTAGACAAGATCAATGCTGAGTTGGAAACCGGGGTAGAAGACATGGATCGAATGACAGTTTTGCTAGAGAAGCAGGCAGATCTTTTCGCTCGATTAGAAATTTTAGGGGGAAGTACCGCTGAAAGTGAGGCGGAGAAAATTTTATTGGGCTTGGGATTTAAGTCAGACCAGCTAGGTAGAAAGCTGAATGAGTTTAGTGGAGGATGGCAGATGCGCGTAGAAATTGCCAAGCTGCTGCTAAGAAAGCCCGATGTACTTTTGTTAGATGAGCCCACTAACCACCTTGACATCGAATCGATCATCTGGCTTGAAAAGTATCTGAAGAACTACGAGGGCAATATTATTCTAATTTCACACGACACTCAATTTTTAGATACAATTTGCAAAAAGACCATCGAGATAGATAATGGACAGTTCTACGAGTATAAGGCGTCCTATTTCAAATATATACAGCTTAGAGAGGAGAGGATAGCAATTCAAGAAGCGGCCTTCAAAAACCAGCAAAGGGATATCGAACAGAAGGAGAAGACGATCAAACGTTTTATGGCAAAGGCCAATAAGACCAAGATGGCGCAGTCAATGCAAAAGCAATTAGATAAGGTGGAACGAATTTCTATCGACTCTTTTGATCAGAAAAATATGGTGCTGCGATTTCCCGAACCCTCTAGGTCTGGAAGATTGGTCGTGAAAGCCGAGTGCTCCAAGAGTTATGGTGACCTCAAGGTACTCAATGACATTGCCCTTGAGGTGGAAAGAGGTGGGAAGATTGCCTTGGTAGGGCAGAACGGTCAAGGCAAGTCGACCCTGGCGAAACTAATTGTAGGTATCATAGAACCGAGCACAGGCAGTGTTGAACTTGGACATAATGTTGAAATCGGATACTACGCACAGAATCAAGCCGAAGAACTAGATCGATCCAGAACTCTATTGGAAACCATGGAAGATCATTCCTCAGCTGAACAAAGACCGAACATGAGAAACATATTGGGTAGTTTCATGTTTTCAGGCGAGGATGTAGATAAAAAAGTAAGTGTTCTATCTGGAGGTGAGCGGGCAAGGCTGGCAATGGCTGTTCTTGTTTTAAGGAGGTTCAACCTATTGATTTTGGATGAGCCAACGAATCACTTAGATATTCAAGCCAAGGCCATATTAAAAGAAACTGTACAGAATTACTCAGGCACCTGCATCATCGTCTCCCATGACAGAGACTTCCTTTCGGGATTGACGGATAAGACGTATGAATTTAGGGATGGAAGAATAATAGAATACCTAGGCGATGTGAACTACTTCTTGGGCAAGAGGGAGTTGAAGACAATGAGGCAGGTAGAGCAGAAAGAAAAATCTACTACTGTCCAGAGCACTCGCAGAGAGATCAATGATGATGAACTGAAGAAACAAAAGCGAAAACTGCAATATTTAGAAAGGGACATTGAAAAATTGGAGGAAGCTATCGAAAAGATTCAAACTAAGATGTATTTGCCGGATTTTTATAGTGATCCGTCGAGCGCTGAGACCATTGAAAAGCATTCCAAGCTTAAGGAAGAATTGAAAGGAAAGATGAGCGAATGGGAGGAAAAGGTGGAGTTCCTAGAGGGTCTTGTTTAACTGATTAATTGTTGCTCGCAAGTCCTTTGGTAGGTCTGCTTCCAGCTGCATTCTTTCTTCTTTGTGTGGATGCAGAAAATCTATCTTGTGCGCGTGTAAACTCAAGCGACTAAGCAGGGGCTTTTCTACTTCATCCTTCGCTTTCTTGTACCGCCTTCCCTTAATTTCAGATAAGAAGAAACCCCCATCACCATAAGTAGGATCTACTAGCAGAGGAGTATTTATTGCGGCAAGATGGACTCTAATTTGATGGTGCCTTCCAGTCAAGATTTCCGCTTCGATCAAACCTATATTACCATATCTTTTTAATACTTTGTAGTGTGTCAAAGCCTTCTTTCCATCTTTCGAAACAACGCTCTTATTTTTCTTTTCTAGCTTTTTAAGGCTAAGGGTGATTTCTCCTTCTGCAGGCTTGGGTAGACCTCTGCTTAGACAAAGATATTTCTTACTTATTTTCCTATTCTGAAACATGGTATTCATGATTCGGTGCGTTTCAGCGTCCTTAGCCAAAATCACAAGGCCACTCGTATCAGAGTCGATTCGATGCACAATGAAAATATCGCCATACCGATCCTTCATAAGGTATTTTAAGGATCTTTGCATTTCGGAAGTCCTACCTGGAATCACTGGTACTCCTGAAGTTTTATTCACAACAAGCATGAATTCGTCTTCGAATATGGTCACGAAGGGAGCCTTCAAAGTTCTTTGTATTTTTTCTTACCGAATAGGTAGAAGCTGATAGGGATAATCTTATTGAATTTGCCAGATTTATTTTCGGGTCCTATGCGGTTTTCTTCGATTAGGCGGTCAAATTTTCTTTTGGATTTTAGGATCTTACCCATCTTCGCATAAACAGAAATGTGGGCTTTTAGCACTGTGGGTATGGCGTCCCACTGCCCACGTACAAACAATAGAATAGC
>CAZMYK010000320.1:0-5297 GCA_964570435.1 uncultured Saprospiraceae bacterium
TGTTGCGAAGATCACATCAAATTCAACGGGCATTAGTCGTTCTAGAAGATCTATCCCATTGGTAGATTGGAGGTTGATGTCTAGGAATACTAAGTCAGCGTCGGTCTTGTTTAAGATGTCAAAGGCCTTGGAGGCGTCCTTAATCGTTTCGAATAATTCTACTTCTGGGCAGAATCGCTCGAGTTCAAAGGACAAAGTGTCTAAGCAATGTTGCTCATCATCTACAGCGATAGCTCTTATTTTTTTCATGTCTTGGGTTTATCACTTAAATAATCGTTGGCACCGATCGGAAGGTGGATTCTCACATTGGTGCCAATTGCATTCTCGTTCTCATCATATAGGTCACTGATCACTATACTCTTGTTGCCTTGATCTTGCAAGGGTAGGGCATTTTCCAATCTTTGCTTGGTAATCAAAATACCAAATGACCGTCTCCGTTTGTGCTTGGTCTCTATTTGCTTGCTCCTAGCTCGTCCTACTCCATCGTCCCTAATGTCAATCACAAGTTTTTTTCCTTCTCTTTTGATATAGATATCTAATTGCCCCTTACCCATCTTGTGAACTAAGCCATGCCAAATCGAATTCTCTACAAAGGGCTGTAAGGTAAGAGGAGGCAGCATGATGCCATTCAAAGGATCGTGAGAATCCAAGTGCAGATTGTAGGTGAACTTATTCTCAAGTCGGATATTTTCAATATCGATGTAAAGCTGGAGGGCTTCAAGTTCTTTTCTTAATGTGATCTCTGTCTCCCTGCTATTGCCTAGGATGGTCCTAATCAATTCCGAGAAGTCTGTCAAATAATCTGCTGCAGCATTCCGATCATTGTTAATGATGAAGGCCTTAATACTATTCAAGGAATTAAAAATAAAGTGGGGATTCATTTGCGCACGGAGGGCCTCATTTTCCAATTCTGCCATCTTAGTCTTCATCTCTGAAATCCTTCTAATCTCCTGCGTTCTTCGACTATAAAACAAGTAGGACAATCCACCTAGAAGCAGCAAAGAGGCTAGAATGAACCGCCAAGTTAACCAGAATGGTGGACGAATTGTGAATTCCAACTCAGCGGCTTCACTCCAGTTGGAAAACTTGCCCTTGGATGCAACTTGGAATTGATATTGGCCAGGGCTTAGATCTGTGTAGTAGACAATATTATTATTGTAGTCTGTATAGATCCAGTCATCACCCTGCTTAATACGATACCTATATTCGACATCTAAGGCCTTGGTTAGGTCTACATTTTGAAAGCGAAAAGATAGGTCATTCTGCTTGTAGGAAAGGTCAGTTAAATCTTCTTGCGGGACCACCTTCTTGGCAACCCTGATTTCGGTAATGTGTGTTGTTGATGTAGACTGAAGCTCATCGAGGTCTGATATCCTCATTTTTTGAATGCCATGATTATAGATCAGGATATAAGGTGCAAAAATTGCAGTCGTTGTCGTCGTTCCCAGGTTTTGGAGGCCCTCTTCGCCTCCGATTTCAATAAAGCGATCTTCTTCTCTGATGTAGTAGCTTAACCCAGATGCAGAGATAACAAAAATATTTCCGATGGAATCACTGCTTATCGAATAGCAATCGTCAACAGATTGACCAATATTGAACTTCCTTTCTAATTTATATTGATTTCGAGCTATGGATCCTCGATGAAGTTGCCCATCATTAATCATCCAGATTTCATCATTTTGGATTAGAACATCCTCCAAGTACCCAAAATTTATCTTAGTATTTACAAGTTCAAGAGACTTCAGTGACTTTTCTTCAAAGTTAATCTTGGCTAGTTCAAGGCCATCGAAGAATAGATGGTGCGAGGAATTCTGTAGAATGATACGCGATGTAAAATTGTCGACTGCTTTCTTGTCGAAGTCCATTGAGTCCACTTCAAGGGTTTGTGGATCTATCCTCCAAAGGTCGAGCTTTCGGAAAGCTCGTAGCCATATGTACTTGCCATCAAATCTCGCTTCTTTCTTATGAAACTCGCTAAAATAGTCGTCAAATTTTCCTAAGGAAGGGATACTGAATTTTTGACTCTCGAGGTCGTAGATAGCGATTCCATTCAGGTAGAATATCCAGATCTTATTTTCGATCTTTATCACCTCAAAAGGGCTTTCGATGTTTGGATTTTCTGAATGACCAGGTATGACGGTAATCAGATTAGTGTGCATGTTCAGCAGATGTAGATCAGTGGAATTGAAATCTGCTAAGAGCGTATGTTCGTCGTCTATTTGAGTAGAGCTATTATAGGTGTATTTACTAGACTGCCTTACATTTTCCACATTTTGATTTTGCGGATCAATTGCATGGAGGCCATTCCCTTGGCTAAACCAGATAACCTCATTTCTATCTTTGTATAGATCGAAAATTCCAAAGTCTCTATTTTGCTCATTTATGGGTTCTGCGGCAAATTTCTTGTCCCAAGTTGTATTCAATGAGTTGAACACACTGATGCCATTCCAAGTTCCTAGCCATATTTCCTCATTATGAGCAATAATCTTAGAGTAGACCACATGTTCATCGATCGGGTAGAAAAATTCATCGGCCTTCCCTTTTAACAAGTTGTAACTGAATAAAGTACTTTCTAGGGTATTGATTCCCCAAATGGTATTTTGCTCATCTAGCACAGCTTCGAAGTAGAGTCGGTCATCGAGTTTAGTCGCAGATTCTGATCTTAGGTCAAAGGTAAAAAGACCACTGCCAGCAAGAATTAACTCATCCTTAGAACGACCTACGATGATTTGTTGAAGATTATCTATTACAGCTACTTTTGAGGCTATCTGGTCCTCGACATTTATGCGAAATAGTTCACCTTTAACATTGAAAATATAGATTGAGTCCAGACTTTTGAAGTGGAAGTCGATGTGTCTATCTAGGGCCAAATCTTTATAATTCTCAATTTCAATCTTTGCAAATTTTCCTTTGTTGCCATCGTCAGAGTATAGCCCATATCCAACGATAGCAACAAAAACGTTCCCGTTGTTTGAGATCTCAATATGTGCAATTTCACCCCTTGGAAGAAGGCCTTCATTATTTCTAAGGCTGTGATTTGACTTCAAAGACTTCCCATCGAACTTGTGAAGGCCGTTCTTGCTGCCTATCCACAAGTAACCCAGGCTATCTTGAGCAATATTGGTAATGCTAGTAGGGGGAATGCCATACCCAGAACCAAAGGTGGTCTTGCGTAGATCTTGACCATAAATCTGCCCAATATTTAGAAAGGTGCTCAAGCACGAAATTGCGGCAAGCTTTAGAAGGAAGAATCTCATGAAAAGTACGGTTTCGCTCTAAATATCGCCAAAAAATTTTTGTTTCCACTCTTCTGCTTTTGCTTCAATGATTGAGCTGTTGTTTCCACTGGCTCAATGGTACGTATGAGTGATAATGCGGCTGACAGACTTATTGGCCGTTAATTCTGCACTTATAAGGTGCGATTGCCAAAGGCTCATTGCCCTTAACCAGTCAATAATCGTCTCTTTATTTCCCTCTACTTCGTGCATAGGTTTGAAGGAATTCTTAGTTGATAAAAGTTCAGACCCAATGATAAATCAAAAAACCACTAATGAGTTTGGAAATGAGTCTTCCCGAGCGATGGCTAATACAAATGACTTAGATGCCCAAGTCACCCTGCAACCTCCCCCCTTCTCAGTCCAAGCAAAATTGGAAGGAGAAGAAGATGCGGTCGAAGAAACAAGTAGACAGCCAGCTTTACAATTTGACTCGGGAGCGGGGGACTTGCCTAACACACCTAGTGGGGATTCGGGAAATGAAGCCAATGGAATAGGTGGCGGCCATGATCAGATTTCAGGCTCCCCTTTTTCTTCACTAGGGAGTCCAAGCGGTAGTGTAAATCCAAACATGGATATCATGAGTCAAATGGAGCAATCCTTCGGGCAAAGTTTCGCAGATGTGAACATCCACGAGAACTCAGATCAGGCAAGACAGATAGATGCTCGAGCCTTTGCACAGGGAAACGATGTACATTTTGCCCCAGGACAATACCAGCCAAATACCAGTGAGGGGAAGGCCTTGTTAGGCCACGAACTTACCCACGTAGTTCAGCAGAGACAAGGAAGAGTGCAAGCCACAGTGCAAAGGAAGGGATTTGCAATTAACAATGATTCACAGTTGGAAAGTGAGGCGGATGAAATGGGTAAGAAGGCTGCAAAAGGGGAGGTCCTCCCTGCGTTTTCCTTGCTACCTAAGGCAGTTACTTCTAGCCCTCCGACCCAATTGAAGCCTAACTTTTCGGTAGTTCAAAGAGATATTAATGGCGAAAGTACTGTGCCAGCAGAAAATGTAGGCGAGGCAGCTCTAAACAATGAATCTCAAGAGACTTCGGCCGCTGAATCAGGCGAAGGTGAAGTGGAGCCCAATCTCGAACCCTTAGTTTCTAACGCTAGAACTAGAAGAGGTATAAAATCCGACATTGATATCTTTTTTTCACATATTTCGGAAGAAAGAAGGGCTCAATATAGAGGCTATGCGATTGTTACGGATAGATTCTACTTCTACAATATGGATGGGAGTGAGCAATTTTCGATCGGCTTAAGAGGAAGGCCAGCTGCAGGGATGTATCATGTAGACAATGACAGTGGCTCGAGAATCTATCTGAATACAGAGACGGGAGAATTTGTTGCTAGGGGTAGCTATGTTCAATTTTCGGAAGAGGTGCAAGAAAGAGCGAGAGAAGAAGGGAGTGAAGGCCCAGTTCATGTCCAACTTGAGGATTGGTTGGAGGAGGGTTCAAACAACATTTCAAGGGTTCGAAATAGCAGCCCTTATTTATTGTCTGTCTCTGGTGGTGCGGGGACCTCAAATTCAGCAACTGAAAGTGAGGTAACTTCTGAAGATGAAGAGATTTCTACAGAGGTCCAACTTCCTGCTTGGCCATCAAATTTGACAGGACCTTCTCAAGTGATCGCAAACACCTCGCCATTGTTTACCATGTCTCTAGACCAGCAAGCGCAGAGTGAGTCTCAGGCAGCTGCGGTAATCGATGAGATGGTACACATACGATATGAATATCTAATCATCGATATGACTGATGCTTATAATGATTATAGTAGGGAAGAATCAGAACGGATTATGGAAAGGGGTGCACGGATAGAAGAAGGGGAAGATCTTTCTGGGCTTCCTTCTTCTACCAATTTTGAAGAGTCTCAACAGTTTGAGGAAGGGTCTCATGCCACAACAGGAGAGGAAAGAGTTGGGGCATTAGCTACTACTAGACATAACCTTGAACGGAATCGAGCCCGCCTAGATGAACAGAATAGTCGTGCAGAACAGACGGTCCACGATAGGAATAG
>CAZMYK010000321.1:0-5254 GCA_964570435.1 uncultured Saprospiraceae bacterium
TACTCTTACATAGTAGGCACCTCTGCTAGCGTCAGTATATTTTATTTCAGTTTGTAAGCGGCAAACACCAGGCTCAAGCGAAAGCTCGAATTCATAGTGGTCAGCGAAGGGCGAAGAAGTCGCGCTTAGGTCAGCGTCTTGAATCTTCAAAGAAACCTCCTCTACTTCAAGACGTTTTCCTTCCGGCCAAGGTTGGCCACCTGGAATTACATCACCTTGTTTTACACTTGCTTCCATTCCTTCTCTCAAGGATGGAGGCCAACGATAGAGAGAAATCTTATACCGCCCAGGGTTCTTCACATCAACATTCCAGTAGCCATTGTCCACCTTTGCGGTTCTGATAAATCCTTGGTGCCAAGGTGGGTCATTAGGCCCCACCCAATCGTGACACGTTAGCAGTACGGCCTCATCATCATTCCCAATCGGTAGGTAGTTGTTTTGTTGGAAGGCTTCCTCATTGCCCTTCCACCATAGGTCATATTGCCGTTCCAATTCTTTGGCAAGATCTCTATTTTCTTCAATGATATTTCTTCTTTGCCCTGGATCTTCCTCTACATTAAAGAGTTGGTTGCTATTGACTAACCTCCAGGGGCCTTGCATTACTGCAGTGTTCTTCCACTTTATTGGCCTGTCTACCCTCTGCTTATCTGCCACTACTATTCTCGCATCAAGCTCTGGCTGACTGCCAGTTTCCAACAAGTTCATAAAACTTATACCCTCGAAGTCTCCACTTTTAGCATCAAGCAAATCCAGGAAGGTAGGAAGTAAGTCTATTACCGATGTAAGTTCAGAAAATTCTTGTGGCCTTATACCAAGGTCATCTGGGAATTTCATAAAAAGTGGGACCCGATGTCCGCCTTCGTATTCAGAACCCTTCATCCCCCGCATTTGAGCATTATATCCCCTGGTGACATTTCCATTTTTGCCTAATACTGCTCCTGCACTAGACCCATTGTCCGTCATGAAGACTAGAAGGGTATTTTCATCAAGGGACAAGTCTTTCATCCTCTTTCTTAACTTTCCCATGTTATCATCAATGTTGGTGATCATCCCATAGAAATTGGGATTAGGGATGTCTGGATGATCTCGATATGGATCGATATAATCTTCAGAAACATTATAGGGACCATGAGGTGCATTGGTGCTGATGTAGGCGAAAAATGGGCTATCAGACTTACTTTTTTCTTCGATCCATTCCAAGGCTTCATCAAACCATATATCTGTGCAATAGCCCTTGTACTTTTCGTGCTCACCATTATGAATGTAGGTATCATCGAAGTAGTCGTTGTTCCAGACATCAGGGGTCTGCCCTACTCCACCTCCACCATGGATCAAGACTTCATCGAAGCCTCGGTCTTCAGGACGGTAGGGGAAGTTATCACCCAAGTGCCATTTACCAAAAATCCCTGTAGAAAAACCCTCCTTCTTAAGCATTTCAGGCATCGTGGGGAAGGAGGCATTAAGAAAGGAGCGGCCTAAGACAGTGTGCCACACTCCTACCGTATTGCAATTGTAGCCAGTCATTATCGAAGACCTAGTCGGCGCACAAGTAGTGGCTGCATGAAAGTTAGAAAACCTTACACTTTCCTGGCCAAGGGCATCTAGGTTCGGCGTACTGATGTTAGCATTTCCGTTGATTCCCAAGTCCCCATACCCTTGGTCATCTGTAATAATGAATATAATATTAGGAAGCTTTGCGTCAGCACCTGTTTTGTCAGCCGTTTTCTTTTCAGTAGGGCTACAAGAAAGCAATACAAGCGAGGTAAATAGGAATAAATATTTCATACTTAAACCTACAAAAATGATGCTACCTAGCTTCCTCCCAACTGATTATTTTGTTGTCGATTTGTTCAGATTCGTTCTCTTTTTGGTAAAAAACGTAGTCCCCTTCGATTTCTTTCATCTCCTTGGCATAAGTCAAGGCCGTGGTATATTCATTCTTCAAGGCAGCCAGTTTTGCCCTAGCCCAAAGGAGGTCTCCTTTAATATAGGCCTTAGGATAATACTGTCCGCTCCATTCTCCATTTTCCGGATACATTTCTGCACTCTTGCTTAACCATTCCTCAGCAAGATCAAGGCGAGAACCTTCATCCACTAGGTAGTTTGCAGCTTGCAGGTAGATCACCCATTCTGTATTTTCAGGGGCGTCAGCAATCCGCTGTGCTACTGTTTTTTCCAAAATCTTAAGATGTTCGACTTCCACAAAGAAGCTAAGTTTCACTTTTTCCCACTCAAGACTGACGCTAGCTCCTTCAAAATGCTTCGCCACGATATCAAATGTTAGGTCCTCCACATGGTGGTTCATCACTGCATCAACCTCTATTCTCAATGCATCTTCCTCCGCGTCGTAGTTGAATGCCCCCCATTGCTCCGCAACCTTGTTAAAAATGATGGTCCATTTCTGATCCTTCTGTGGTATTACAAAGAAGGTGTACTCTCCCTCACTTAAGGGCTTACCTCCTATTTTCACATCCTCAGAAAAGGAAATCTTGGTAGCACGGTTAGCACCTGCCCGCCAAATCTGTCCATATTCTTCCATGTCTCCCCATATGGTCCTTCCCTTCACATGTGGACTACCATAATCTATGTTAATTTTTGTGTAAGCAACTCTTTCCGAAATGCTATTATCAGCACTTATCCTCGGCGTGAGATTTATTGCATATTGAGCGTCAGCAATTCCGAAGCAGATTATTGCGATCGTAAAACATAGTAGGAAACGTGTCATTTCATAAGTTTGAAATCTAAAATAGAACCTGACTTCTGATTAACACAGGATGAGGAAGATTATAACAAAATTTTAAGAGCTTTCGAACTTGGCTTAGTCGCTAGCTAGGGTTTCAAAGACCACTATTACGGGAAAATGATCTGAGACATGGCGGCCTTGAATTCGAATAGCCGGACATTCATAGGTCATAGGTTCTAGTGCTCCAGAATAAAAGACATAGTCAATCCTTTCCGTAAAGCTGCCCTTTAGCTTGAAGCCATTGAAGGTCCCTCTATGATCCTCTTTGACAGAAAAGGCCTCTTGCCTAGAATCTATCAGTTCGCTCGTTAGTCTCTGATAAAGTGGGTCCGTAGGCTGCAGATTAAAGTCCCCTAGGATCAAAGATCGGCGGCCTGCGCTGCGAAGCTTTACGAATTCAAGTATCAGGTCGACGCTATTCCTCCTTGCTTTTTTGCCCACATGATCCAAGTGCGTGTTGAATACAGCAACCGTGTCGCCAGAAGTCAAATTGGAAAACAATCCAAAGGTTGCAATCCGATTGCATGCTGCATCCCAACCTTTTGAAACTTCATCTGGTGTCTCGGACAACCAGATGGTTTTGCTTTCAAGTGACTTCCATCTTTTGGTGTTGTACAGAATTGGACTGAATTCACCTTGTAGTTTACCATCATCTCGACCGACTCCCATCGTTTTGTAGTGCACGAGCTCCTTACTTAGAAAGTAGAGTTGGTCTTCTAAAACCTCTTGAAGACCTAAGAAGTCAGCATCTTCATCTTGTAAGAACACTAACATTGCATCCTTTCTATCTTCCCAAGTATCAATGTCGACCATGATGTCATTCCACTTAATATTGTAGGAAATGGTTTTGAAGGCGGATTGCCCATTGAGTAACACAGTAGACAACAGTATTACTACTACGTAAAATATTTTCATTCAATTAGTTATAAGGTAGTCGTAAATTACAAATAACTACATTGAAAATCAAGCACCTAAGCTATCAATGAGTCACAGGTACCGACCACTTCCTTGTCAGAAAATTTGATCACGTCAAAAGAGCCATGTACGTTAACTAGGTCATCATAGCCTCGGGCCTTGAGAATCGAAGCAGCAATTGTGGACCGATAACCACTCCTGCAATGAAGCACATATTTCTCCTGCCTGCTTACCTCAGACATATGCTTGTTAATAAAGTCAAGTGGAAAATGAACTGCCTCCTCTATGTGCGCGGTTTCCCACTCATCCGGTTTCCTTACATCGAGAATTGTCCTGGAAGAATCTGCGCCGACAAATTCTTCAACAGAAATAGTCTCGATACTAGCGACAGCTTGTCCTTCAGAAATCCAAGCTTCGAAGCCTCCATTTAAGTATCCTAGGGCGTTATCATAGCCAACGCGGGCAAGCCTTTTCACAGCTTCTTCTTCCCTCCCAAGTGGTGCAACTAGGATGATTTTCTGACTCAAATCGCTTACCAGGGCCCCAACCCACGGCGCAAAACTACCATCTAAGCCAATGAAGATAGAGCCTGGAACGTGTGATTTCACAAAGTCTTGTTTCGCCCTGACGTCCAGAATTAAAACATCATCGGTATCCGCTAGGAAGTCGAACTCTTTAATAGACAAAGGGTTAGCTCCCTGCTCCATCACATCTTGAATGCCCTTGTATCCTAGCTTATTCAACCTTGCATTTTCGGAAAAATACTGCGGAGGCGGCAGCAAATCTCTAGTCACTTCCTCGATGAATTCCGTCTTCGTCATATTAGCCCTAAGCGCATAGTTCGTCTTCTTCTGGTTCCCTAGAAGATCCCATGTTTCCTTACTCATGTTCTTACCGCATGCGGAACCAGCGCCATGAGCTGGATACACTATCAGTTCATCTGCCAGGGGCATGATTTTCTCTCTTAGACTATCGTAGAGCCAACCAGCTAAGTCCTCTGCTGACAAATTGCTTGCCTTTTGCGCAAGATCAGGACGGCCCACATCTCCAATAAACAAGGTATCTCCTGTAAATATAGCATGCTCCCTATCTTCTTCATCTATCAAAAGAAAGCAGGTAGATTCCGGGGTGTGCCCTGGGGTATGAATCACCTTAATCTTGGATTCTCCAAAGGTGAGGATTTCCCCATCTTCGGCGTTATACTTTGCAAATGAGGTATCTGCTCCCGGTCCGTAGACTATTTCAGCACCTGAAGCTCTCGCTAGATCAAGGTGACCAGAGACAAAGTCTGCGTGAAAATGGGTTTCAAGTATGTACTTAATTTTCACACCTGCTGCTTCAGCCCTTTCTAGGTATGGTGCCATTTCTCTAAGGGGGTCTATAACAATGGCTTCCTCCCCCGAGGTAATAAAATAAGACCCCTGTGAAAGGCAACCTGTATAGATCTGTTCTACTTGCATGCTTGCTTAATTTGAAATAAAAATGCAATTATATGAAGAAATGTTCATATAATCATATGTTTTCACTGTGACTTGTCTTAGGATTCACAAATAGGTTAGATTCATCTTCATCTCTATCCGTGAGACATTGGAAATC
>CAZMYK010000322.1:0-5244 GCA_964570435.1 uncultured Saprospiraceae bacterium
CTTTATATTCACCAACCAGTTTACGGAAGCCAATCTCGACATCGATCCCACTTTGTATATTCCTAATAATAGACTCCTCGTGCAACATTGATAAAGGCTAACGCTTCTTTGACTCCACTAAGGTATGAAGGTTTAACCTGGACTTATAAGAATATCAACAGAACTACGACTTCTTAAGATGGAGCAGTAATTCGGACCATCAAAAAATTGCTACCTTGACCTTCAATGGGAAAAATATCAAAGTCCTTTGCGAAGTTCATGTTGCATAAGGTATGGGGTTTTAAGTTCGAAGGAGAATATGACCACGATATTCCCAAGAAACTCGTTGTGGCAGCTCCTCACACCTCAGGTTGGGACCTACCTCTTGGAATCTTCATTCGAAATTCCTTGGGAGCAGACATTAACTATGTGGGGAAGGCGTCTCTTTTTCGACCACCATTTGGGTGGTTTTTTCGTTGGGTAGGAGGGGTGCCGGTTGATCGATCTAAGAGTAACAATTTTGTTGACGCAATGGTGGATACTTATGCCGTTCATGAGAGAATTAATGTTTGTATGGCGCCTGAAGGGACAAGGAAGAAGGTAGAAAAGTTGAAGACTGGGTTTTATTATATTTCTCTGAAGGCTCAAGTGCCATATCAGCTCTGCGCCTTGGATTACGAAAATAAAATTATCAGATGGAGTCCCCCTATCCAGGCAACGGAAAATATGGAGAAAGATATGGCGGAAGCAGAGGCTTTTTTTCGTGGAGTAAAGGGCAAGATTCCTGAGTATAGTTTCTAACTTACAAGAAATTTTATAAGCATGAGAAAAATCACCCTTTGTATTTTTGTACTTTGCACAACCCTGGCTTGCAAGGAGAATAAGAGTCAAGATCAATGGCAACTTGCTTTTGAAAATGATGCCAACGGAGATGCTATAAGTGGCTCAAAGACCGAATTGATTAGTGGCCTCAAGAAGGGAGCAGAATTAAGGGTAGGCTTCGGTAATCATGAAAGGACTTGGCACCTTACTGATGCTGCTTTTATATCTATAATTGATGACAAGGAGGTTTATGCTCAAGTCATGAGAATCGTTGGTCAAAAACCTGTCAGGACTGACACAAGTAGTAGACTTGAATTTGTTACACAGAACAGATGGACACGTATAATTGGGACCAATGGCTTCTCTACGAATTACATGGCCATTGACATGCAAGACTCCATTATTGATAATGTGAGAGACAGGTCTGTCAGTGCTACTTGGTATCTGAGAAAGTAGCGAAATATAACCCTGCTCCGGTGCACAGGTATCTGTTCATAGGTGTCCTTATCAAGAAATAAAACAGAAAGCTAGAATTTCGATCTAAACCTATCATATATGCTAAAGAATCACCCGCGCAGGTGATGTTTAGCAGTGTCTGGAGAACTATTTTTGCTTAAAATACGAGCGAAGATGGCAATTTCAATCAAAAGCACTTTTTGCATTCTGAGTTTCATGCTTTTATGTAGCTTGTCTAATCCAGCTTATGGTCTTGAAAGAGAATGGACTAATGTATTAGGAAATAATTTATGGGATGAGCCACTAAATTGGATTCCCTTCGGAGTCCCTACTAGCATTGACACTGTAAATACTGATTACGGCGATGTGCTAATTATCCCTTCTTCGCATGTAGCTTCTATTAAGTATTTGAAGCTCCTCGGTAATCTTACAATTGAAGTTAATGCCGTTCTGAACATCACGGATGGCCATTTTAATTGCAATGGTGACTTGCTGAATCAGGGAACTATAAACATTAACAACTCTCCTACTTTTGGCCTAAAACACTCTTCTTTTCAGTCGAACAGTAGACCAATAACAAATGAAGGTTCCATCTTTATCGACAACTCAGCGGATGCTGGGTTATGGATTAGATATGATCAGACTTTTACCAATAAGGTAGGAGGGCTTATCGAAATTACGAATTCGGGAGAGGCAAGCATTGAGTTACTAGGTACATTCTCAAACGAAGGAATTATTAGAGCAAGGACCTCAACAATCGACCAAGGCCTATTAATGGAAGATGCCGAATCTTCCTTTGTCAATCTTAATTGTGCAGAAACCAATATTCGGGATAAGATTACAATTAGCGATGGCGTGTATAACAACTTTGGACTGCTGAGACAAGCATACAATGGACTAAATGAAATTGAGTCTGATCTCCTGATTAACTATGAGGTCATTGAAGATATATTTGCATCGATTGAAGCTTCGGATTTGATTAATAACGGTGTCTGGATAAAGCACTACGACAATCAAGTACTCGAAGGGGAACCTACTTCAATATTTGATGGCTTCCCTCTCGCTGATCGCTTAGGCACTGAGATTTTTCTGGAAAAGGAACTAACCAGCAGTGCAGGCTCCTATGATTATTCGACGAACACTTGGATCCCTAACGGTAATGCTGTTGGTGAATCTGCATTTTTTGTTGAATACACACAGGACAATGGTAATTGTTCCGACATCATCCAGTTCAATATAGAAAGTGCAGTTGAGGGCATCAATTTCTGGAAGGGTGGAATAGGCAGTTGGCAGTTTGGAGTGAATTGGAATTACGGAACTGTACCCACAGCTTCAGACAGGGTAGCCATATATGGGGCAACAGATGAGGTTAGTATCCCTTTTAACTACCAAGCTTTTGCAGGTGATCTAATTTTAAAAGGAAAGTTGACGACTAATACTTTATCCAAACTCACAATTGAAAATCCTAGTGTAGATAGAGGTCTCGAGATGATTCAAGGGGAACTAGTTAACAATGGAACACTTGATTTTAAAAATACAAAAACTGCGGCCTACTTGAGTGACGGAGTAATGACTAATAATGGACAAATCAATTGCTCTGGCCACAACGTATGTATCGATCTAACGAGATTATTTGGCCTTGATGGAAGTACCCTCATAAATAATGGGACCATTTACTCTGATACAGCTCGTGCAATTCAATCTTTTAGGTCGACGATTAATAACTATGGTAGCATCACTGCTGAATTGGACGGAGAGGGCTTGGCAGTAGAAGGTGATACGATTTTCAACTATGGAACTTTAAATATTAAAGGAATAGGAGTGCTTGAGAGCACAGGGATTGATTCCTACCTTAACAATATGCCATCTGGAGTAGTGAATGTTTCTAGATTTGAAATTGGATTTTATTGTTCAGGTGCAAATGAGGGCCAGATCAACATAGATTCATGTTCGACTGGAAATCTAACGCCAGCAAGTGATTTCTTCAATAAGGATGGTGGTGTTTTTAACATCAGTCATTGTCTGGAAGGGATTGATATTAGCTTCACAGAATTCTATAACGAGCCAGGAGGACAAGTTTTCCTGAAGAGAAATGAACTAGGGATAAATATGCCTTCTTCAGCCGAATTGTACAATGAGGGTCTAATAGAGATTGACAGCACACTTACCTATGGTATCTATTGTCAAGGTAACATTTACAATGAACTTACAGCCCGGATAATAGTCGACAACTCGCTTATTGATGGTTTTTATTTAGTGGGAAGCAATGCTGATGTCTATTGTAGAGATGAGTCTCGGTTTTCGATTCGCAGGTCTATGCAAGATGATATAATACTCCAAGATGGTATTATTTGGTTAGAAGATAATGCTGAGTTGAAAATTGGGGCTGACCCAGAAGATTGAACTCCCTGATGGTTTGATTATTGGGAATGTCGAACTGAAACAAGGTTTTTTTATTCCATTAATTTGTCTGTACAACCATGGATCATATCTCAAATTCCTTATTTTCCCGCAAAATTACTTCTAATGTATTCTGCAAAGGAAAAGAAAGCATTATTTGAACTTACTCAAAGTCTATCGAAGAAAGACATCGAAGCTTCTGACCTTGATCAACTAATTAGCATCCTGCACTTCCATGAGTGGAACTATTCCATTCAGAATAATCCCCTTATTTCAGACTTTGAGTACGATACTTTGTACAAGTCTTTAGAAAAGATCGAAGCGGAAAACCCACTCTTACTTAGACCTGATAGTCCCACCCAGAGAGTATCGAGTGACCTAAAATCTGATTTTCTAAAAGTACCTCATTTGGTTCCGATGCTATCTTTGGGAAATTCTTACAATGCTGAAGACCTCTTAGATTTTGATAAGCAGGTCAGAAAACTTGTAGGGTCTGAGGAAGGGGAAGCCATCGAGTATACAGTGGAACCAAAATTTGACGGAGGGAGCATAGCCTTGGTCTACGAAGATGACCTTCTTACAAGGGCTGCCACTCGAGGAAATGGTCAGGAGGGCGAGGAGATGACAGCAAATGCTAGATCGATGGCAACTATTCCCCTTAAGGCAGCTTTTTCAAAACTTGGCATTTCAAAAGCAGAGTTGCGCGGAGAATCTTTGATCAGAAAGGATGTCTTCGTGAAATTGAACAAAGATCGTGAGGCTGCTGGCGAAAATGTTTTCGCGAATCCTCGAAATGCGGCAACTGGAGGCCTACGTACCAAGGATGCAAATCAGACTGCAGCTAGAAAGATTGAAACCTTCGTATTTCAGATCGGCTATGCCATCAATGAGGAAGGTCTAGATATGATACCTACATTAAGTACACATATGAATTCACTGGACAAACTTACAAGTCTGGGATTTAAGATTCCTCAAGAGGAAAGAAAACTGTGTAAGAATATTCAAGAAGCCATTGCCTTTTGCGAACATTGGCAAGAAATAAGAGAAGACTATCCCTACGAGATCGATGGAATGGTTGTAAAGGTAAATGACTTTGCCCTTCAAGATAAATGTGGATTTACCCAGCACCATCCAAGGTGGGCGATCGCTTATAAATTCAAGGCCAAGCAGGCAACATCGAAGCTAGAAACAGTAGAATATCAAGTTGGAAAAATCGGTGCAGTCACACCAGTAGCAAAGATCACTCCAGTGCAACTTGCAGGGGTTACTGTTTCGTCAATTTCGCTACACAATCAGGATTTTATCACAACGAAAGATATTCGATTAGGCGATACACTATTGGTCGAAAGAGCAGGTGATGTGATTCCTTATATCGTTAAGTCCTTCCCTGAGCTAAGAGATGGATCTGAAAGAGAGGTTAACTACCCTACTAATTGCCCTGTGTGTGACACAACCTTGACTAGGGAAGCTAGTGAGGCGGTTTGGAGGTGTAAGAACTATGCTTGTGAAGCCCAAGTTATCCAAAGAATGGTGCACCACGTTTCTAAAGACGCTATGGATATTGATGGATTTGGAAAGTCTTATGTC
>CAZMYK010000323.1:0-5227 GCA_964570435.1 uncultured Saprospiraceae bacterium
GTGTCCAAATTATCACTATTGAGATTAGCTCCAAAACCTAGTACTTCAAATATTGTTGGAGGACCAGTTCACACTGGGAATACGCCAATATATTTTTCTTAAGACTTATATTAGCGTTACAAATCTGAAAAAGGTGAATAAAACAGACGTGCTAATAATTGGTGGGGGAGTAGCTGGCATGACTCTAGCTATTAAGATTGCCGAGAAGAGGCCAGACCTTAAGTTGACTGTGGTAACTAAAACGGTCAAGGAAGAAAGCAACACTCGATATGCCCAAGGGGGAGTAGCTGCTGTCTGGGATCACAATGTAGACTCCTACAAGAAACACATTGCTGACACATTGGATGCTGGAGACGGTCTTTGTGACGAGGAAGTAGTTAGAATTGTTGTAGAGGAAGGTCCTGAAAGAGTGAAAGAGATCATCGAATGGGGCACAAGGTTCGACAAGAATAAGGAAAACGAGTATGACTTAGGGATGGAAGGAGGCCACTCCGAATACCGGATTCTTCACTACAAGGATTTGACAGGTGCAGAGATCCAACGTGCCATCAATGACAAGGCGGCAACGTACGATAACATCTTAATACTTGAAGACTACTTCGCTATCAATCTTCTCACTCAACACCATTTGGGAAGGCAGATCACCAGACTTAATAATGACATCGAGTGCTATGGCGCATATATGATGGATAAGGACCATAAGGACATAGAAACCTGGGAGGCAAAAGTCACTATACTAGCCACAGGTGGCGGAGGACAAATCTATCGAAACACTACGAATCCAACTATAGCCACAGGAGATGGCGTTGCCATGTTTTATAGAGCGAAGGGCAGGGTTGCTAATATGGAATTTGTCCAGTTTCATCCCACCGCCCTCTTCAATCCTGCTGGAGAGAATCCCGATTTCTTGGTTTCTGAAGCAGTTCGTGGCTTCGGCGCCATTCTAAGAACAAGCGATGGCAAAGAATTTATGCAGAAATACGATGAGCGACTTTCACTTGCTCCCAGGGACATTGTCGCTCGTGCAATAGATAAGGAAATGAAGGTGCGAGGAGATGACTACGTCTACCTTGATTGCACCCACCTTGACAAGGATGCTTTTATTGCTCACTTTCCAACCATCTATGACAAGTGTATGAGTCTTGGGATTAATCCAATGAAGGACTTTATCCCCGTTGTACCTGCTTGTCACTATATGTGTGGAGGAATTAAGACTGATGAGATGGGTAGGACCTCAATAGCCCATCTCTACGCTGCAGGAGAATGCACCTGCACTGGACTACACGGTGCCAACAGATTGGCCTCTAATTCCTTACTTGAGGCCCTCGTTTTTGCCCATCGCATAGCAAAAGATGTGGTAAATTCTATTGACGAGAAGGACTGGGTGGAAGGCATTCCTGAATGGGATACACTTGGAACAACAGACCCAAAGGAAATGGTTCTTATTACGCAGAGTTGGAAAGAGCTGAAGGAGATTATGTCAAGTTATGTGGGGATAGTGCGCACTGATGTAAGGACTAAGAGAGCTATGGATAGGTTGTATCTGCTGTATAGGGAAACGGAGGATTTGTATAATTCCACAACCCTATCTCCACAATTATGTGAGCTAAGAAATTTGATCACCATCGGCTACCTAGTTTCTAAGTCCGCTCAAAGTCGAAGAGAAAGCAGGGGTCTTCACTTTAACACTGACTACCCTGAACAATTTGACTACTTAGAAACAACCCTGATGTAGATGGACTTAAACCACAAGATCTTAGGCGAAGGTGAGCCCATCATCATTTTACACGGCTTATTTGGCATGCTAGATAACTGGCAAACTGTAGCAAAGGAACTCGCAAAAGATTACATGGTCATTCTCATAGACCTTCGTAATCATGGCAAGTCGCCACATTCCGAACTTTGGAATGTTCAATTGATGGCCGAAGATGTGGTCAACTTTATGGAATCGAATTGGATCTATAATGCAAACATCATTGGTCATTCAATGGGTGGAAAAGTGGCCATGGAAGTTGCCCTGACCAATCCTAGCTTGGTAGAGAAATTGGTAGTGGTAGACATCGGACCTAGAGCCTATTTACCTGGACATGAGTTGATATTCAAAGGGCTTCAATCAGTACCTATTAGTAAAATCGGAAGTAGAAATGAGGCGGAAGAGGCCTTGGCCGAGGCCATTAATGACAAGGGCGTACGACAATTTCTTTTGAAAAATATTTCGAGATTGAAGGATGGAGGCTATAGGTGGAAAATGAACTTGCCCGTCATTATCAATAACTACGAAAGTATACTTGAGGAATCAAGGATAGATGAGGTCT
Source organism: uncultured Saprospiraceae bacterium (assembly GCA_964570435.1). Taxonomy (GTDB): domain Bacteria; phylum Bacteroidota; class Bacteroidia; order Chitinophagales; family Saprospiraceae; genus Portibacter. The sequence goes on from CAZMYK010000323.1 coordinate 2,316, forward strand.
ATGATGGGCCAAGTTTATTCATCGGTGGTCAACTTTCTAACTACATACGTGTTGAGGATGAAGTACTAATCAAGGAAGTCTTTCCATCTGCTGAAATTATAATGATACCTGATGCTGGTCACTGGGTTCATGCTGATCAGAAAGATGAACTTGTCAAAGTAATAAGAGAATTTATATGAAATATATAGAAGCAACCGAAAATCAAGGAAAAGCTTTCTACCTCGAATTTCTAAACAAGGGCAAGATAGTAATGTTGAATTTGCTGAAGTACAAAGAAGTTGCAGACTACTCCACCTGCCCAGAATTAAGTCCTGGACATGAAATCACAGGTAAAAATGCCTATACTTTGTACATGGAAGCAACCCTGCCACTACTAGAAAAGGCTGGAAGCAAGGTCTTGTTTTTTGGTAGCTCATCGAATTACATGATTGGGCCTGAAAGTGAAAAATGGGATGCTGTGCTTTTGGTAGAACATCAATCTGTGACTTCATTCATGGCTTTTGCCAGTGATGCTGAATACCTGAAAACTGCAGGTCACCGCACTGCTTCTCTAGAAGATTCTAGATTGCTACCAAGCAAGGCTGTAGAGATTAATTAAGGCTAGTTGACTCCGTAACTAAGTTCACCATTAGATCCATGTAGGACCTTGAAATCGTAGTAATTGGCTTCTGCTGCATCGTCTAGGCTAATCCAGCCCTCTCCTTGAGTTGTGAGCACTCTAAGTCTATCTATTTTGCGCTCCAAAACACCAAGCCAATCGCCTTTCGGTAATCTTAGTCTCATGCCAGTTAGATTCTCCAAAGAATACAGGGGTGTGCTTTCTTTAGAAGAAATCAAATGTTTCTTAATAGTTGCCATTGTCTTCATCTGATTTGTTTTGTATAAGTGACAGAACGCTTTACTTTATATTGCATAAGACAAAACCTTCCTAACTTACACCTATTGGTTTTATTGATTTTAACAATTAATAAAAATTGGGGTTCATTGTTAACAAAAAAAATTAAAAATTGACTTAATTAATTATTCCTGCTAATTTGTTTGCTCTAAGATAAAACTATAACGTTATAAAACGGAAAATAATACATGTAGACATGGATGCTTTTTTTGCTGCAGTGGAGCAAAGGGATAATCCGGACTTGCGAGGAAAGCCAATGGCTGTTGGTGGGAAAGATAAAGTTCGAGGCGTTATTGCTACGGCGAGCTACGAGGCTAGGAGGTTTCGAGTTACTTCAGCGATGTCTACTCGAATTGCCAAGAAGAAGTGCCCTAGATTAATCATCTTGCCACCACGGTTTGGTGTATACAAGAAAATTTCTCAGCAGATAAGGGAGATTTTTTATGAATTTACAGACCTTGTGGAGCCATTGAGTTTAGATGAAGCATTCTTGGATGTAACCGAGAATAAGAAGGGTATAGAATCCGCTATCCAGATTGCCAAGGACATCAAAAAAATCATCAAAGCCGAAACGGAACTTACTGCGTCCGCCGGAATTTCCTATAACAAGTTTCTGGCTAAGGTGGCTTCTGACTATCACAAACCCGATGGTCTTACAGCTATATTGCCAGAAAATGCCCAGAGATTTCTAGATAATCTTGATATCAAAGAATTTCATGGAGTAGGCAGAGCAATTGCCAAAAAAATGGAAAGGATGAAAATCTACAAGGGCGCAGATTTGAAACCCTATACCCGTTCGGAGCTTGGACTACACTTTGGTAAGATGGGTTCCCAATTCTACGACATCGTCAGAGGAGTTGATGAAAGGCCCGTTGATCCTGACCGAAAAAGAAAGTCTATTTCTGTTGAGAATACTTTCAGAGAAGATATTACCGACAAGCATGATATGGTCCAAGAACTGAAGTCCATTAGCGTGAAAGTGGCTGAAACACTTCAAAAGATGGAAATTAAAGGAAGGACAGTCAATATCAAAGTTCGTCTGCCTGATTTTACCACATTTACAAGAAGCAAGACCTTCAAAGAATTCTCAAATGATGGTGCCCTAATCGAGACAACTGCTGTAGACCTCTTCGAGAATCTTGACGTGGAGGTTCCAGGTGTAAGGCTTCTGGGAGTAGGAATGTCAAAATTAGACAACCAAGATGATCCCAAGAAGAAACAAATGGACCTAGGATTCTAAGACGACTATTTTGCCTTCAAAACTTCTTCTAATTCTAACTCATCACCTGGAGTATATCCGTTGTGGGAATACAGAATATTACTTTCATGGTCCACTACATAGGTCTGCGGTATCGTCTGAAAGTTCAAAGCACGCTTTAAGTCCTCGTTGGAATCGGAAAGAAAGGTATAGTCCCATTCTTTAGAAGAAATAATTGCAGGGACCTTCGCCAGGCCTCTTGCATTGTCGATCGTAATAGCTACGAATTCCACACCATAGTCCTCCTGCCACTCCTCGTAATATTCCGAAATCGCGTCCATCTCAGCCTTACATGGCTTGCACCAACTTGCCCAAAAGCTGATAATCGTCTTCTTGTTATTGCTTGTGATCTCTTGCAACTTGACCTTCTCACCCTCCATATTTTTAAGTGTTGCATCAGGAAACTTTCCTCCATCTGCAAAATTAAAACCCATCACAATGGTTGTCACCAGGACTAATACAAGCTTCATTTTTTACCTATTTTATAATGTAAAACTATACTTTTGAATATAAAGATTCACTCCTTATATGTATTTAACGCAACCTTAACCCCGCAAATGTCTCCTAGGCTTCCTTTCCTAATGTTCGTTTTCTGCAGCATCTTGACGCAAATGACAGCTCAAGATGAGGATAGAAAGGTGAGGGTAAATGGAGCCTTTCAGGGAACACTTAACTACTTTATCAAGGATGAAAGGATAGGTGCCGCGAACATACCCCAATACGAACGGGTACAACTTAGCGAGGATGAACAGTTTTAAA